>DATLTI010000194.1:0-2683 GCA_035533675.1 Acidimicrobiales bacterium
AGAACCGGCGCCTCCTGGGCGAGGGCGCGACCGAGCACGGCGCGTTGTGCCTCTCCACCGGATATCTGTCCGAGCCGGCGGTTGGCGAGTCGGGTGAGATCGAGGCGACCAAGCACCGTTGAGACAACGCTTCGGTCCCGCTTCGTCTCTGCACCGAGATATGAGTGATAAGCAGACCTGCCAAGCAAGATGTAGTCGATGACCGTCATCGCAGGAGGAAGTACCGGACGCTGGGGGACGTAGGCCACGAGACGGGCAATTTCGCGTCGACCGAGCTCGAGCGGATTCAATCCCGCGATCGAGATCTCTCCCTCATAGGCCACGAGTCCGACAACCGCGCGCAACAACGTTGTCTTGCCGGCGCCGTTCGGGCCAACGAGACCGAGCCAACTTGCGCTTTCTACTTTGGCTGAGACCGAATCGAGAACCCGCGCGCCATCCAATACGACCGACACCTGGTCAAGATCGAGCATCAACCGAACCGCCGAGCCTGTCGAAGCACGACGAGGAAGAACGGCGCGCCAAGGAACGCGGTGACAACTCCGAGCGGCACCTCGCCCGGCGAGAGCACGGTGCGAGCAACGAGATCGGCAAGGATGAGAAAGATCGCCCCATAGAGAGCCGAGAGCGGGATGATGCGCTGGTAGCTCGGTCCCATGACGAGCCGGACAGTATGTGGCACGATAATGCCGACGAATCCGATCAATCCGCTCACCGAGACCGCGGCTGCAGTCCCAAGGGTGGCCGCGACGATAATGACAAGTCGAACCCGATTGGCGCGCACTCCAAGACTCTGCGCCTCGTCGTCTCCGACCGAGAGTACGTCAAGCAGACGTCGACACGACACCAGAACAATGGTGGTCAGTAAAACATAGGGAAGGATGAGTGTGACCTGTCCCCAACCCGCGGTGGAGAGTCCACCGAGTATCCAGGTATAGATCTCCTGGAGCACCGGGGTGTTTTGTTGTTGGAGGAATGTCTGTATCGCCGTAAAGAATGCGCCGACGGCGACACCGCCAAGCACGAGGCTCGTGGCGTTGCGACCGCGACCTCCAGAGCGGCCAAGGGCAAACGTTGCGCCGACGGCAATGATCGCTCCGACGAAGGCCGCGAGGGGGAGAGGATCAAATCCAAGACTCGCGAGATGAGGGATGCCGACGACCGCGATGGTCGCTCCAAGTCCGGCCCCGGCGGCGACGCCGAGCAGGTAGGGATCTGCCAGAGGGTTGTGGAACACCCCTTGGTACGAGGCCCCGGCGATGGCGAGCATCGAACCGACGAGTCCCGCAAGGACGATCCTTGGCATGCGCAGCTGCCAGACCACGATGTTGCCGGTGGCCGAGAGATGCGAGTGGACCCCGATCAGCGGGATATGACTCGCCACATCAGCAAGCACTGAGCCTGGAGAAAGTCCTGCCGGTCCCACAAGGAGCGCACCGATGCACACCAGCACCAAGACGCCAAGTCCGAGGCCGACGTGCCAGATCCTCAGTCGCGTCGGGAAGATATCAGGATCGCCGACCTCGCCATCCTCGAAAAGCCTCAGGCCGGACGGATGGCCCCCCTCAGATCGGTGACGGGCGATGACCGATCCCAGCCGCATATCCCGCAGGGATCCGGCACCGCCCGTAGCCATCAGGAACTCGTCTGTGCCGACGAGGTCGCTTTTGTTGTCGTACTCAGAATCTCCTGCTTGATCGCTCCGGCGAAGGTCTCGAGGCTATGAGGTCCCCACTCCGAGGCGACCGAGTCATTCACCGTGATGACGTGTCCGAGTCTCACCGCTCGAAGTGCGCCAAATCCAGGCCGTAGAGAAAAAGATTTTACGTTCTGCCCACAACAGACTGTATCGGCAAGAAACACGTAATCGGGGTTCGTCTTCAGAAGGTCTTCAGAGGAGATCTGCGGGTAACCCGATCCGGAACGACCGGCGCTGTCCGCGACATTCACCATATTGAATCGGGAAAACAGCGCTCCGATGAACGTATGCGATGTCGCGGTGTAATACGTCGGGTCGATCTCGATGTAGTACGTCGCCCCCCGCGCACGACCCTTTGCCACCTTCGCCGCACTCGCGAGATCGCCAGCAAGCGAGGCCTTCGTTTGGACCGCTTGGGCCACATGACCAGTCGCCAGACCAATCTCACTGATCTGCTTGTTGACTCCGGCGATGGTGTTTGCCGGGGGCAGGAGCAGCGTCGAGATGTGCAGCTTGTGCAGCTGGGCGATCAGGGTTCCCGTATTGAACGCGAGCAGCACAAGATCGGGATGCAGCGGAAGATAGTCCTCTGCACTTGATTCATATCCGGTGAACTTTGTCCGCGGTGCATCTGTGGGATAGGTCGAGTATTTGTCGACTCCGACGACCTGGCGACCGGCGCCGACTGCATAGAGCATCTCGGTCGCGCTTGCCGAAAGGCTGAGGATGCGCGTCGGCCGATGTGCAATTCTCACGGTGCCATCAGCACTGTTTACGCGTACTGGGAAACTTGGGTTCGCCGTCGCGCTGGGTCGTTGAGCGGCATAGGCACCGGAGCTAAATAGCATCACAGAGAGCAGGGCCACAGGGATCAAATTGCGTTTCATTTCACTCCTCATAGGGTCGAGGAGTGGTAATTGGATACAGGGAGATCCCTGCGACCAAACGTTGCCTCGACGTTCGTAGTCGCGTACAACTGATCAG
>DATLTI010000195.1:0-2167 GCA_035533675.1 Acidimicrobiales bacterium
GCCTCGCCCGACCTGGCCAAGCACAACCATGTTCGGGTTCGTCAAGACCCCTGCTCGATAGAGATCAAATGGGTCATAGGCAAAGGAGAGCCCCGACAGCTCACGACCGATTACCACCTTGTCGGTTGGGAGAGCACAACCTGTCACAAATGGATAGGCAGAGCCAAGTTGCGCAGTAGTTGACTCGTGACAGGGAATCTTCACTGACAGCCCCGAGCATTCACGAACCCAAAGAGCAGCGAGGCACGTTGCATCCCATAGAGGCGACGAATTTCAAGATGCGCCAGCGAACAGCTCTGCTCCACCGTCTCACACGCACGTTGAAGCTCTTCGACTGAGGTCGCACTGACAGTGACGTAGCCGGAGAACTCATAACCAACGTGTCCGCTTGCGAGCTCCTCTTCGCGCTGCACGACTGCCTCGTGTTGTGACCGGATCCGCGAACTGAGCGCAAACCCATAGCGTCTTCGCATCTCCGCATCGGCAATCGAGGAGGTCCTGCGACGTTCGGCAGTACGTGTTGCGCGTTCCTGATGTATCGGAGTCATTGCGAGCGAAATGTTTTTTCTGACTGAGGTATCACCGAGCAATGGCAAAAGAAACCCTGTCGATACCTCGGTCTTTGGCCACTCGGCGATCCAGTAGGTGCAGTGCCAGAGATTGTCAGTGCGAATACTCTCCCACCGTTCCTCGAGTGCCACCGGCCAGGGTGATCTGTAATCGAGAGGTGCGTCAGAGGCATCGAAGCGTTGCTGTGTCATCTTGATGAGGCTCCGTTTTGAATACACCGCGCGAACATGGAGTCCTGACTCAGCGAGTCTGCGTTCGACGAGTCCGACCTGGCGGGCAAAATCCACAATCTCACGTGCCTCAGGACTTGCTGACTCGTTCACGCGCGCCTTTGATCGAGTTGGTGAAAACCGGGCGCTCACCACAACAAACTGTTCTGTGCGCAATGCCGTTCGCTGAAGATCTTCGCACAGCTGTGAATATGACTCCACGGCATCGGTCGCCGAAATAGAACCTGCAATCGCAGTCGCTCGCGCGATGCTCGCGCGATACCGCGCGGGAGAATCTGGCATGGTCTGAACAATCCACTTCAGTCGATACAGCGCGCGATCTGCATTGAATGCTGCAAGCACCGAGGACCATTCCGAGACCCGACTTCGTCGAGTCTCCTCGTCAAGCAGTGAGAACTGCTCACTATCAATCTCTAAGACTGCAGAGAGAGTGCGTTCGGCGCAGTCGTAGATCGCGCCAACCCTTCGTCCCTGATGAACAAGATCAAGAAACCGGAAGCTTCCAAAAATCTTGGACGTCCGCGTGACAAAACCACCGCGAGCGCTCCGATAGGTGACCCGACGGTTCCCAGTAACTCCGGCACTCACATATGCGCCGATCTCGGGAAGCCATTCGACAAGCGACCTCCCTGCAATGCGTACAAGAGAGATCACGGCTGCGACCACAACAAGCACGAACGCAATGATCAAGCGATGTTGTGATGTCGAGAGACGCGCGATCGCAACTGCACATACCACTGAGGAGCCAAGCGACAGTATCTGCAATGTGTGAAGAGAGGGAAACAGTCCTCGCTGGTCTCTTGGTCCGAACCGGTAACCACGCTGGCGCTCTTGGCTCATCTTTTTTCTTTCCCATCTTCCTCGGTGATGTCAATCACCGAGGGCGGAAGTCGCGGATAGGTTCCGTCTTGTTGGAGATCTTCAGGAGAGCGCTCACGGACGGTCACCCATGGACTGAGAAAGCTGAACATCTCCTCGTCCTCGGGGTCCACCTCGATTCTGCTGTTTGGCTCCCCCTTCGCCCATCCGATGCCATCGACAGAGTCAACTCCGGCTGACTCGGCGGGAGAGAAATGGTCTCCAAGAATTGGCGACACCTCTGTTGAAAGATGGCGCATTGCCTGGCCCCCACGGTGCGATAGCGACTCGAGATGGCCCATCGCGGCCGATTCAAAGAATGGCAGCAGGTGCATGAGCGTGAACGGAGCCCAAACACACAACACGAAGAGGGCAATGCCCTCAAGAACCATGTTGACACCTTTTGGAGATCCGAGAGAGGTGATGGCGAAGGTGAAGATGGCTGCAATCGCGACCTTGCTCAGGATCAGCGCAAACAGTGTCTCTCCAAGACGACGCGCCCAGTGTTG
>DATLTI010000196.1:0-14324 GCA_035533675.1 Acidimicrobiales bacterium
GAAATTTGATGCACTGGAGCTTCGTATCGAGACGCGGCTGCCGCTTGGCAGCGAGGTCAATCGCGTGCTTCGCGGACTGACGCTGTTTGGTCTTGGAGTCTGTTTTGGCATGTATTCGGAGGTAACGCTCCGACTCGACAGTCCGATTCCTTTACCCGGCGGAGTGGGAGGACGTGCGACCAAGGACATGTGGAGGCGCGCGTCGCGCATTGTCGTCCAAAATGTCGAGGACTACCGGAGGGTGCTCGCGGCGCCTGGTGTCAAACAGGAGCGAGTCGAGATCGCGCAACCGACGTTCGTTGAGGCACGGGCGAAGGAGAACTCCTGGCCCTCGCCAACTGAGCATGACCTTCGAAACCGTGTGCTCGCAGGTATTCGCCAGCGCGCCGAGGCAGAGCGCAGGGCGAACCGTGCGCGAGTTGATCTTGGAGCTGAGGGTGTGGGACCACTCACCTCAGCGGCGTTTTCCTCAGCGGCGCACGTTGCGCCGGGCATTTCTACAGTTGTTCGTGCCGTGGTCTCTCGCGTGCTTCGCGAGCTATCGAGTCGCTGAAGCGCGCGTCGGTTGCTCGGGAGTCTCTTCTCGAGCTTCGATGATGGGTCAGGTAGTAGCTGAAGTCGCGCGTGCAACGTCGGGTATCTGGACGATTCTTGTCAGCAACGTCCTGGCGACATAGTCAAAACTGTAGTGCGAGGCATGTACCGCGCCCGCCTGCGCGATGTCGGTTCGAAGTCGTGCGTCATCAAGCAGACTGGCAGTTACGTTGGCAAGTTCGAATGCGCCAACTCCAGCATTGACGTGGGTGACTGCGTCGTCTGGCAGCTCTCCGAACCATCCGATGTCGCTGACGATTGTCGAGACCGAGCTCGCGAGACATTCGCCGATTGCTGCCGATGCCTCTCCATTTGACTGGGCTCTCAACTGCAGCGCGAGCGAGGTGCGTTTGAGCCATGCGAGATAGTCGCGTGACCCAAGTGGACCGGTGAAGAGCACACGATCCTCGATTCCAAGATCGCGTGCTCGGCTGTTGAGCTCCAAACACAGAGCATCAGCGACCGGCCCGACGAACACCAGACGGAGATCCTGGCGGTTTCCAAGTTGAGCGAGCGTCTCGATGAGCAGCAGCGGATTCTTGATCGGATCGACGATTCCAAAGTGCGCGAGGTAGATCATTTGGTCTTGTGGTGGGGGCTTGCCCCAGAGGTTGTCCTTTTGTTCGACAAGTGCTGGCGGACAGGCAGCTGAGGTCTCCGTGAATCCGACATCAACAAGACGTGGCGCCTCCATTGCAAACGGGAGTACCGCAATTTTTCTGAGCGAGTTTGGTCTTGCATCGATCTCGGCAAGTTGAGCTGCAGCGGTAGAGGTAACGAGAAATCCGCTACTCATCGAGATGATGTCGCGGGCCATCAAAAGGCCGTATTGCTCGAGGTCTTGCTCCTCGAGATCCCCGGTGAGACCGATCGATTGAGGAAGTTGTCCCTGGTACATCGTTTCGATTGCGCGCCCGAGACCTCCAAGGCGGAATCCGGGGTCGCCGTACAGATGGCGATAGAGATTGCTGAGGCGCACCTCGTGGCTCATCACGAGCCCCCGACGCTTTTTCAACATTGCATATGCACCGAGATGGTGGTGACTGTTCCCGAATACATAGACAACTTCATCAAAACGCCCGGCGAGATGTTCCACGTGCATGAGCGATTCGACGCGATAGCTTGCGATGTCATCTGGCGCTGACTGGTCTGCACTTGGGCCGTCGAAGAAACAGGTCAGATCGACCTTGTCTGTTTTCGCAAGCGCCTCAGCAAGCCGGTAAGAGTAACGCGCGATGCCAGTCGGCGACGCAGGGAACGGTGAGACGATCGCGAGTCGCGGTCGATTTCGATGGAGTGGCCTTGGTGCTGGACGCGAGCGCCGTTCAGAAAGCATCGCGTCAAAAACAGCGGCGCTTTTTCGCGCGACATCATCCCAGGTCGAGATCGGATGAGCGGATGTTGCCTCCTGTTCAGTGAGTGCACGCTCGATGGCATCGGCGATTGACTGCGCATCATCTGGATCAAATAGGTCGCGCTCAGTAAGCTGTTCGTCGTGTGGCGATATCGACGACGCGATGACGCGGGTCTGACATGCAAGCGCCTCGACAATCGGAAGTCCAAAGCCCTCCGCGAGCGACGGGAAACAGACAAGGTCTGCGCCCTGGACTAAGGCGACAAAGTCGCGATCAGCAACGTATCCGGGAATCACGACCTCGCCTGGCGTACCGAGCTGAGCGGCGAGGCTCTCGAGATGAAAGACAGTCGATCGATTGAACGCTCCGGTGATGACAAGTTGAAATGCGGAGCGAACATGGGGTGGCACCAACGCCCATGCCCGAAGCAACTGCTCATTGTTTTTTCTCGGATGAGAGCCGCTCGGATAGAGCACATAACGGCGATTCAATGAAGCACCCTCTAGAGATGTGATCACCACCTCCCTTGTGAGGTCGCGGTTCAAAGCTGGCACAAATTCAGGATCTGGAGCAGCGCCGACGACAGCAATCTTTTCGCTCTGGATTCCAAGGATCCGGGTGAGGTCTCGGGCGACGCTCGATGAGAGCACCTGGAGCTGATCGAGCGAGCGGACGAGTTCGAGACGTGTGCGGTAACGCCTGCGATCGACGGGGTCGATGAGCTCAGTCGTGAGATCGCGTGCGGGAATCAGGTCATAGACCGTCGCGCTCGTCAGCTGACAGAGAAGTTTGTTCGGGAGCAGATGTCCGACAGGCTGAGAGAGGTCGAAGGGCGCGAGCTGATGGAAGATGGTCGCTCGCTGTGTCATCTCGCTACTGAGATGAGCGACTTTGCCCGATGCGAGCAGTTCACGCAGTGAGCCGGGCGGGGGAAGGGCAGGATTGAGGCGATAGACACTGACAAGGTCAGGACGTAGTCGCTCGAGCGCGATACACCACGAGAGCGCGTAGTGCGCGATCCCGCGCCCGCGGCTTTCGACGCTCTGGAGTGCCGAAATATCGACGACGACCGGTGGTTCTCTCATCGCGTCCGGGACACGCCTTAGGCCCGAGCGGTAGAACTGTCTGGAGCACTCCCTGAACCCAGAATCTCCTGGGGGGCGATGGCTTTCTGTGCGAAGACCAAGATCTCCTGTTCAAGCGCACCGACGCGGGCATCATAAGCTTGGAGTAGCCGGCCGATCAATTCAGTTGATTCAGCGTCTGCATCGAGTTGTGCCTGCACCATGAGGCGTAGTTCGGCAAGCTCGGCGCGCATCTCGTCGATCTTGCGCACGACATGTTGCTCGATGGCATTCGTGCGATCTTCAGAGGCCACAACGCGCCCCGGTAGCGAGGCAGCGGTCCTTGCTCTACGAAGAAGGTGTCGTTTTGGTCGGTCCTGCACAAGACTCCCCAGTCTGTAATGGTCCTGTGATGTCATGCTACTTACCCTACCGGCCTGCCCTCATTCCTTCTGACCCGGCCGCTAGTATTTGGCCCGTTCCTCGTGGAGAAGATGGTCTCGCGCGAGTCGAGACCTTGGAAGGGGCATTACCTGCATGGTGGCCGAGAATGAGTTGGAGCATTCAGAGACGGCACCCATTGGGATGTTGGACTCTGCATCGTCAGAAAATGATCGCTCCGATCTTCCCGCCCGCGTCGTCTCGGCCCGGGTTCTGCTGCGCCCGAGGCTCAAGGAGATCTGGAAGTCGCGCGAGCTCCTCCTGTTTTTGATCCGCAAAGAGCTCAAGGTGAAGTACAAAGGGAGTTTTCTTGGATTCATCTGGTCAATGATCAATCCCGCCATTGTGCTGATGGTGTATTTCGTCGTCTTCCGGTATTTCCTCCATACCGCGTTTCCACAGTTCGCGCTCTATCTCTTCAGTGGACTTTTGGTCTGGAACTTTTTTGGCGTCTCACTCGGAGGAGCGTCAACTGCGATTGTAAGAAACGCGGGAATCGTCAAGAAAGTTTCGTTCCCGCGCGAGATTCTTGCCATCTCCCAGGTTGGCACCTCACTGGTTTTCTTTTTCTTCCAGTTCATCGTGCTCGTGATCTACCTGATTGGCTTTCACTACGCACCGGCGTGGGGCTATCTGCCGCTTATTCTTGCAGCACTGGTAGATCTCGTGATCATCACCACGGCACTGTCGATTTTTCTCTCGGCAGTGAATGTCTATCTGCGAGACGTACAGCACCTCATCGACGTTGTCTTGCAGGCGTGGTTCTGGGGCGTGCCGATCATCTACAGCTATAACCGCGTCTATCATCATTCGCACTTGCTCGGATATTTCTTTCTTGCCGATCCGATCACACCGATTGTCCTGAGCTTCCAGCGCGCAATCTACGGACATGTCGCTCCGCTTGGTTACAGTTACGCGAACGGCGCTTCTGGACCAGTGCTCGCAAACTATCCGTATCACTTCTATCTTTTGATGCTCGGCTGGGTCTTTGTCACCGGAGTCGTTCTGCTATTTATATCTCTTCTCGTCTTTGGGCGGCTTGAGGGCAACTTTGCCGAGGAGCTCTAGTCGCGCAATGAATTATGCCGTCGAAGTCCAGGATCTCTCCAAGCATTTCCGTCTCTATCACGAGAAATATTCCTCCCTTAAAGAGCGCGTACTCCACGCTGGGAACCTTCCCTATGACGACTTCTGGGCGCTCCAGGACGTCTCGGTCGCGATCGAGGCAGGCAAGACCGTCGGCATTCTCGGGCGGAATGGAAGTGGGAAATCAACGCTCTTGAAATGCATCGCAGGAATCTTGCAGCCAAGTTCAGGTCAGGTCATCGTCCGTGGACAACTCGCGGCGATGCTCGAACTCGGTGCTGGCATGCAGCCTGAGCTTTCTGGGCGAGAGAACATCTACCTCAATGGGTCACTGCTCGGACTTTCGCGGAAAGAGATCTCCCGGCGTTTTGATGACATCGTGGCATTTGCCGAACTTGAGCAGTTCATCGACAATCAGGTCCGCTATTACTCGTCAGGTATGTATGTTCGCCTTGGTTTTGCGGTTGCGGTCAATGTGGATCCGGATGTCTTGTTGGTCGATGAGGTTCTCGCCGTTGGTGACGAGCGGTTTCAGCAGAAATGTCTCGACAAGGTAAGCGAATTTCAGGAGGAGGGACGCACGATCATTGTCGTCTCGCACGCACCGGACATGTTGCGACAGATCTGCGAAGAGATCATCGTGATCGACCATGGCAAGATTCTGACAGTCGCTCCTCCGGGTGAGGCGATCCGTATCTTTCGTGACTCGCTCATCGCCACTGACGAAGTCCACACCGAGCCGGAGACAGTCGACGGCGTGTCATCGATGCCAAGACGCCAGGTGGAGATCACCGAGGTCGGACTCGAGTTCCCAGGGGCCGGTGAGCGTACCTATCTCGTCACCGGTGACCCGCTTCGCGTACGCGCAAGACTTGTCGTGCATCAGGCAGTACGGGGCGCCCGATTTGAGCTGACGTTGCTCAACGAGCGCAATGAGGTCATCTTTGGTTCACAGGGTGATGCCCTTGCCGGTGGCGACGTGCTTGATCCAGGCGAAACATATGTCTCGTTCGTCTTTGATACCGTCCCGCTGCTTGACGGTCGATTCACTGTCAATGTCTATGTGCGTGACGCGCATTCAAAGATGCTTGCCAATGCAGAGCCCGCGGCGACCTTTGAGGTCATGAACCCTGGCCGTTCAGTTGGCATGTTCTCCCTGGCAATGCGCACCGAGCTGAGTGACCAGCCGATCGCTTCGTCGAACTGAGAGGCTCGAAAGATAACGAAATCTCACCTGGACCCGGAGATCGCTGCGCTTCTTGGGCGTGCAGACGAGGAGCTTGGCGCGCTGAGGGGAGCGGGAAGCTTGCCTCTTCAAAAGACCGAGCAGCTGCGAGCGACTTTCGAGCGCTGCGCGACACAGGCGCTGCGGCGCCCCAACCCTGTTCAGCGCTCACTCGTGCTGCGCGCTGTTGTGCGTAAGGTTGTTCCGAAATCTCTGCGCCCGATGCTCAAACGAGCGCTGGTGGGCATCCGTGGGAGAGGCACACGATGACCGCGCTACCAGCGCACGATCGTCATCGACCCACGCGGGTCGACCAGATTATTCCCTCGATCATTGAACACGACGCTGTCTCGAATCACACCTTTGCGGCCCAGAGGCTGCTCCGCGAGATGGGTTTTGTGAGTGAAATCTATGCCGTCATACAAGGACCTGGCGTCGAAGGTCGTGTGCTGCCGATTGCTCAGTTCGAGCGAGATAACGATCCCTCACACTGGGTGATGTATCAGTGTTCGATCGGGAGCCAAGCGGCTCAGGTATTTGCATCACACAAAGGCATCAAACTACTCGACTATCACAACATCACACCGGGACATCTTGTCGAGCGGTGGCTTCCTCCACTTGGGCAAGAGATTCGACTTGGTCGCGTACAACTCGAGACACTCGCACCAATCGTGGACTACGCGATAGCGGACTCTCCATTCAATGCGGGAGAACTCACCGCGCTTGGGTACGCCTACGCCGAGGTGGTCTCGGTGCTCATTGAGGCAGGCAACATCAATGCAGTGCCTGACGAGAGGACGCTCGCACGCTATGCCCATGGTGGCGGCCACAACTGGCTGTTCGTCGGCCAGGTCGCACCACACAAGGCACAGCACGATCTCATCATGGCATTTGCCTGCTATCGCGAGCTTTTTGATCATCAGGCGCGGCTGTTCATCGTTGGACGCGAAATGGGAAGCGCATACCGTTCTGCACTCGTGCGTCTTGTGCGCGCCCTCGGACTCGATGAATGGGTTGTAATGCCAGGGTCAGTATCAATGAGTGAACTCGCCGCGTACTACGAGCTCTGTGATGCCTTTGTCTGTCTTTCAGATCACGAGGGCTTCTGTGCTCCGATCATCGAGGCGATGTCACGCAGTCTTCTTGTCGTTGCATATTCGGTTGCCGCGGTGCCTGACACCGTCGGTGATGGTGGGGTATTGATCGATCACAAAGAGCCCGATTACGTCGCGTGTGTCATGCACGCATTGTTCGAATCTCCCGAACTTATGGCGCGAATCGGTGATCGGGCACTCGCGCAGGCCAAGCTATATACGCTTGAACGCTCGGAAGAGGCGTTTCGAGAGGCGATCAGACGGGCGATAGCGCTTCTCTCATAGGCGATGACCCCAAAATTTGGGGTTGGGCGCGTAGCATTGCGCAATCGTGAAGAACTTTTCTATCGTCATTTGCGCGTTGCCGCGGCGCATTTCGCGAGGCACAGTATTTTCCGTTGCCACAGTGGTCGCTCTCGTATCGATGAGTGCAGTTGCTGTGAGCGCTGCACCGATGAAGGCGCACTTTCGTCGGCTGACGACCGTGACGCTCGTCGGCCATGGTTGGGGATCTGGCATTGGGCTCGGCCAGTGGGGAGCCTTTGGCTATGCAGTGCGTTATCACTTTGGTTACGAGCGGATCCTGAATCACTACTACGGAACCACGACTCCTGCGCTGTTGAGCGCGACTGGGCAAGCTGTCGACCCAACGATCAGCGTCGCAATCTTGGAGAACTTGAACCTCGCGACGAATCAAGGGTTTCATCCGGTGGTCACCTCTTCGCGCGCATTTACGGTGACCTCTTCGGGTGGTACTCCCGTCGTTCCAACGACGACGACTACCACTACTACAACGACGACTGTGCCAACGACTTCGACGACCACCCCGACGACAACCACCGCAGTGACCCCGACCACGGCGCCGGCACCAGTAATGAACTTTTCGGTTTCTGCAGGAACGGCGATCGACCTGCAACTCGGTTCGAACGGAACATGGAACGCCTATGAGGGTGCTAGCTGTTCGGGTGCATCCGCGGCAACCACAATGACTGCGCCGATTGCAACTGGGCTCGTCAATCCGGTGATCTCCCCGACGGTTTCCGCGGACGCTAAAGTGTCGAGCCTTCTGGTGTTGTGTCGCCATGACGGCGTCGATGAATCGGTACGCGGCAGCATTGAGGCCTATGACCGGTCCGGATACGAGCGGACACTCAACCTTTTGCCACTCGATTCCTACCTGCGAAGCGTCGTTCCCTCTGAGTCCTCGGCCTCATGGGGTCTTGACGGCACGACGACGAACGCGCCGCTCGGTCGACCATGGGGATTTCAGGCACTCGAGGCTCAGGCAGTGGCCGCGCGGTCTTACGCGATGTCCTATGTCGAATCTGGAGGGTGGAACGGATACGCGGGGATCTGTGACACGATTCAGTGTCAGGTGTATTCCGGCGCCAACTTCGAGAATACGGTCTCAGATGCGGCAGTCGCGGCAACCGCTGGTGAGATTCGCGTCTTCCCGGCGACGCCAACGCTCGCGGTGTCAACCCAATTTTCCGCATCGACCGGCGGTTTCACCGACCCCTCGATCTTTCCCGCTGTGCATGATCTTGGTGACATCTGCGTGGTCCCAAGCAATCCCTTGGAGTGTAATCCAAATCACACCTGGAACGTGACGATTTCCGGCACGCAGATCAGCAGACATTTTCGCGCGATTGGACGATTGCTGATGGTGCATGTCAGCGCGAGGAACGGTCATGGTGTCTTTGGTGGACGCGCAGAGACCGTGTTGCTCAAAGGCTCCAGGCGTGCCATCCGTGTTCCTGTCTCGGAATTCGTAAGCGCGCTGGGGTTGAAATCTGACTGGTTTGCCGTCGCTGGAGTGACACGGTCTGGGGGATCACCTGTGACGACCACAACCATGACCACAGGGACTCTCGCTCCTTCGGTGACGACTACGGTTCCGGTCACAACGACAACGGCTCCCGTGACAACTACAACGCAGCCGCCCGGATAGCTCGGTACGCGTTGTCCGTCGAACCAGAGTTCGCTCAGCTTGGCTTTATCTTTCCCCGCTACGGTGAGGTCCATGCCAGACAGTGATCGCATTCGACGCAGACGGGCCTTGCATCTGGTGCGATTCACGCTCGGGGTTGGCCTCGGAGCACTAGTTCTTGACGCACTCAATGGTCAGCGCAACGCGCTCAGCAAGGCGATCGATGAGCTTGGAAGAGTAAAGCTCGAGTGGGTTGCACTCGGAGCGGTTGTCGAGCTCTTGTCCTACCTTGGTCTTGGCGCATTGCAACGCAACCTCTTGCGCGCTGGAGCAGTGAAGATCACCATGTCATACGCGACTGCGCTCTCGTTCGCGTCGAGTGCGATTGTCGCCTCGCTGCCCGGTGGTCCCGCGTTTGCCGGTATCTTCATCTTTGGCCAATATCGTCGCAGGGGCGCCGACGGTGCAGTAGCGATCTGGGTGATTGTCGCGACGGTCGCGTTCGAGGCATTTGCGCTGTCTTTGTTGACGAGTGCAGGCGTCGGCATGGCAATTCAAGAGGGAGCTTCGTACGACCTCATCGTGGTCACCGCTGCGACACTTTTACTGTTTGCCGCGATCGATGCGCTCATCTGGCAGAGACGGTGGCTGGTGCGAATCATCCAGATTCTTTTCACCTGGTCGCATAACCACCTCGGCAAACCGAGGCGCGATGTGGTGGTGGTGATGGATGAACTCACCTCGAGACTCGCGGCGGTACGCCTTGGCGGTCGCGATCTCGGGCTGTCACTGCTCTTTGCCTGTGGGTTCTGGATCTGTGACTGTGCTGTGCTTGCAACGAGTTTTGCCGGTGTGGGAGCCTCAGTTCCCTGGCGAGGTCTGTTGCTCGCGTATGGTGCGGGCCAGCTCGCTGCAAACCTTCCGATCACCCCGGGTGGGCTGGGAGTGGTGGAGGGAAGCCTTACCGTTGCCCTGGTCTCATTCGGAGGTGCGGAACTTTCGGCTGTGTTTGCCGTGTTGCTCTATCGCATCATCAGTTTCTGGGGACCCATGGCAGTTGGCTGGGGATCTTGGTCCGCGATTGGGTTGCGCCAGCGCTATCTCCGCAGGCATCAACCCATTCTGGAAGAGGTTGCTAACTCCTGATCCCTCATTGGGCGATGATCGGTTCGCAGACAGCCTGGCGCGCGCCTCGCCGGAGCTGAAGAATCAGTCAGAGGTGCGCTTGCGGTGCTTGGCGCGCTCTTGCGCGCTGAGCGCAATTTTTCGAAGCCGAACTATTGTTGGAGTGACTTCGACACACTCGGTCTCATCTGCCTGCTCGAGCGCCTGTTCAAGTGACATGTCACGGTGTGGCTCGAGCCGGACGAGTTCATCAGCTGCTGAAGAGCGCATGTTGGTGAGTTTCTTTTCTTTGGTGGGATTGACATCCATCTCGTCGGTGCGACTGTTCTCGCCGACCACCATTCCCTCGTAGACCTCCTCGCCTGGACCGACAAACATCGTTCCGCGCTCTGCGAGCGCAGAAAGCGCGTAGCCAGTGGTCTGTCCGGCGCGGTCTGCGACCATGCTTCCGGCCGTACGGGTTCGGATCTCTCCGTACCAGGGCTCATAGGAGTCAAATGCATGACTCAGCTGAGCGGTGCCGCGTGTCTGGGTAAGCACCTCGCCGCGGATGCCAATCAGGCCGCGCGCTGGGATGAGGTGTTCAAGATGTACCCATCCGGTGCCATGGTGCACCATCTTTTGAAGC
Source organism: Acidimicrobiales bacterium (assembly GCA_035533675.1). GTDB lineage: Bacteria > Actinomycetota > Acidimicrobiia > Acidimicrobiales > Bog-793 > CAIVND01. The sequence goes on from DATLTI010000196.1 coordinate 10,543, forward strand.
TTTGCCTTGCGCTTTGCGAGCAGTTGGGTAATCGCACCAAGGTGCTCGTCGGGGACTTCGATTGCAAGGCGCTCGACCGGCTCACACAAAACGCCGTCGATCGTCTTGGTCAAGACCTCGGGCTTGCCGACGGTGAGCTCAAAGCCCTCTCGACGCATGATCTCGACTAGGACGGCAAGTGCGAGCTCGCCACGTGCCTGGACCTCGTAGGTGTCTGAGCGCTCGGTCGCCAAGATGCGAAGCGCAACATTGCCAAGCGCCTCGTTTTCAAGGCGGTTCTTGAGCAGCCGGGCAGTCAACTTTGAGCCCTCGCGACCTGCCATCGGTGATGAGTTCACTCCGATCGTCATCGAAAGACTCGGCTCGTCAACGTGCAGTCGTGGAAGAGGCTCGGGGAGTTCTGGATCACACAGGGTGTCACCGACGTTGATCTCGTCGATACCAGCGACGGCGACGATCTCGCCAGGTCCTGCAGATTCGGTCGGCACGCGCTCGACTCCGACGGCGACGAGCAGCTCGACGACCTTTGTCTTCTCGATCGATCCATCTGCGCGACACCATGCAAGCTGTTGTCCACGCTTGATCGTTCCCTCGACCACGCGACAAAGCGCAAGACGCCCGAGATAGGGCGAGGCATCGAGGTTGGTGACGAGTGCTTGGAGCGCGTGTCCCTCGGTGAACTTGGGTGCTGGGAGATAGGCAAAGAGCTGGTCGATGAGCGGTGCAATGCTTGCACCCGCCGGAGGCTCACTGACGGGGCCCTCTGGCTGTTCGAGGGAGAGCCAGCCATCACGTGCACTTCCGAACAGGAAGGGCACCTCAAACTGTGATTCAGGAGCGTCAAGGTCGAAGAAGAGTTCGTAGAGCTCTTCCATGACTTCAGCGATGCGAGAGTCCGGACGGTCTACCTTGTTGATGACGGGGACGATAGGCAGTCCAGCCTCGAATGCCTTGCGCAGCACGAACCGAGTCTGGGGACGGGGTCCTTCGGCGGCATCGACCAACAACATCGCGCCATCGACCATTGCGAGTGCGCGTTCGACCTCGCCACCAAAGTCAGCGTGTCCAGGTGTGTCGACAACGATCAGCTGGCGACCCCCAAAGATGAACGAGGCCTGCTTGGCGAGGATGGTGATGCCCTTCTCGCGCTCAAGGTCCATCGAGTCCATTGCACGCTCTATGACCACTTCTCGCTCATGGTAAGTCCCGGCGTGGCTCATCATGGCATCGACCAATGTGGTCTTGCCATGGTCAACGTGGGCGATGATCGCAACGTTGCGTAGTTCGTTCCTGATTGCCACTGAGGTTCCTATCCTTCGATGCTCGTGTTGATGGTGTTGCTTTCGATCTTCATCTGGGTGCTTATGTAGGGCATAGATTTGGGCCATGCCACCACGGGTTGAAAAAGTCGAGCGTGTCGCCGACCTCTTGCTAATCCTGCTTAACGCACAGGAGCCACTCACACTTGTACAGATCGGCTCACAGGTACGGGGCTATCCGCCCGAGGAAGAGGCACGTCGCACACAGTTCGAGCGCGACAAGCGGACATTACGAGAGAGTGGAATTCCCATCACCGTTAGTTCACCAAACAGCTCTGCTCAAGATGGATACCAGATTCTAGCAGCTGACTACTATCTGCCAGACCTCAGCCTCACCGATGCTGAACGAAATGCCCTGCGCCTTGCCCTTGCAAGCGTGCGTTTTGAGGGAACAATGCATGCAGAGATCGCTGTCAAGATAGGTGCTGAGCCCGAATCAACGCTGCCCGCGGTGATGGAGCTTCCCCGACTTCCAGCGCTTGGCCATATTGGTGAGGCGATACGCGACCGGGCGGTTGTCTGTTTCACCTATCACGGTCGCAAGCGCGACGTTGAGCCTGAGGTGCTCGTCTTTCGTTCAGGTCATTGGTATCTCATCGGTCAGGATCGAAGTGTCCTTGAAGAGCACGCCCGTCGCACGTTCCGCGTTGATCGCATCGATGGCGAGATTGTCGTCGGACCAGCTGGCGCATTCGAAAGGCGCAAGGATGCAGAGCTCGCGCATGAACTCGCCTTCTCTCTGCGTGCTCCGAGCGGCGATGAATCGGAAGTTCACGAGCAACGCCAGGTGCTTGAACTCCTTGTCGATGCGAGCGCAACGGCCTCGGTGATTGAGATGGTCGGTAGCGATGTGATCTTTGCAAGAGGTGACGATGGCCAAGCCCGTGTCTCGTTCCCCGTCGCCGACGAAGACGCGGTCATCTCCTGGGTCCTTGGACTCGGTGCTGCCGCAGAGGTCATCGCGCCAGCATCGATTCGCCAGGCGGTGATCGCGAGACTTTCGAGATATCTCGTTGAAGAGCCACCCAATCCCGATGATCTCGCAACCGCGGTTGCTCCTTTGCGCGCGACCGGATCTGATCCGCGGCCACGAGAAAGAAGAGTCGCACTTGACGCGGGCGCGCGCCTTCGCAGGATGATTGCGATACTCACCTTCTTGGCAAATGAGGGATCTGCGACGATCTCTGATCTCGCGAAACGATTTGGCATTGACGAGAAGACCGTCGTCAGTGAACTCGAACTCGCGGCATGTTTTGGCCTGCCTCCCTATACGCCAGATCAACTTCTCGAGATCCTTGTGTTAGATGACGAAGTGCACGTCCATCGTCTCGAAGCACTCGAGCGACCACTGCGTCTCACTCCCGATGAAGGCTTTGCCCTCGCGGCCGCGGCTCGTACGTTGGTCAAGACCGAGGGTGTTGGCAACGAGAGCGCGCTTGCGGGGGCACTTGAAAAGCTTGAGTCAGTCCTCGGTGAGAGTGCGGTCCATGTTGAGGTTGAGATTCCTCCATCTCTCGAGGAGCTCCGCGAGGCAGCCGCGACATCGACGATTGTCGAGATCGAGTACCCCGGTGGCGATGGCAAACAGGCGACTCGTCGGCGCGTTGAGCCCTATGCCGTTGTCTTTCGAGAGGGCAAGTTCTACCTCGATGCGTTCTGTCATCTTCGCAATGACTGGCGACGCTTTCTTGTTCACAACGTGACAAACGTGCAACTCACCAAGGAAAAGGGTGCCGATCGAACACCGCCATCGGAGTTCTTTGGATCGCGGGCCTTTGTCGAGGGAGAGACGACACCGCTCGCGACGCTTGTCGTGCCCGCTCGCAGTCAGTATTTCATTGAGCCGCTCACCTCCTTTTCGCTCGAAGTGTTTGGTGACGATCAGATACTCGTCACGCTCGCCGTCGGATCAGAGCGTTGGCTCGGCAACCTCCTGCTTCGCCTCGGGATCGGCGCGCAGGTTGTCTCCCCGAAAGAGCTTCAGCGCACAAAGACAGATGCCGCTCGAGAGGCCCTTCAGCGCTATTCGGTCTGACACGAGGATTTTGATGCGTTGCGGTAGGTAACACGGGAGAGGTCCGTCATAGCTTGCGGGCCATGCTCACTCTCTACAAGGTTATTCCACAGCGTCTTGAGTACTACCTCGAGGTCACCGGGGCAGGAACGCCCGGGCCCTTCTATGAAAGAGATGGCTATTGGCGATCGCCAGGCGAACAGAGCGTCGACACCTCTTCAGCCATCGCTGGAGAGCACCTCCTTGGTCTTGGAGAGGGCATTGACCCGAAAACGGGCCGGATGCTGAATGTCTTTCAGCGACAGGTGCAGACCTGCGCGCTGGATATGACCTTTGCCGCTCCCAAAGGGGTGAGCATGCTCTTTGCGCTTGGCAGCGATCAGGCGCGAGCTGCGATTGAGCTCGCGCAGAGAAACAGCGTCTTTGAGACGATGGACTTTGTCGATCGA
>DATLTI010000197.1:0-1268 GCA_035533675.1 Acidimicrobiales bacterium
TCAATGCCAAGTGCCTCAGGCGCAAAAGTGAATCCGCGATCCCGCAGATGCCTAAGGAGACGGTGAATCGAAGGAGTCCAGGGACCTGCTTCCCGCCGAACGGTGTCGCCAACACGTACGACTTTGGTCAGATTGCCGCCCTCGAGATCTACTTCTCCGTCGCTCCCCATATCCAGAGTCTCGCACGACGACGTGAGATAGCAAAGCGATCGATGACGGCCGAGCAGTTCCAATACGTAGCTGGCAATCGTCGGCGGCTCTTTACCTCCTTTCCGCCGTTAATGAGTCAGAGGTTGCAGAGACTGGCTCTCCGACACCAGTTGATCACACCGATAAGTCACGATCGTCTAGGGATAAGACGCATCGCGAGAAAGCCGGGCATAGTTTGGAGTCTTTCAAAATCTTCAACATTGATTGGGGCTGCTTCAGCAGTTGGTCGTGGCTCGATTAATCGTTCAATCAAGAAACCTGCTTGATTCACTTCATCGCACGTCGTCTCGAGTGAGGAGAGCCAGTAGCGGACGTGCCAGCCTTTGCTCCACGTTTCTTCGATGACCCTCGTTTCAAAATAACTTCCACCCTTGGAGATCCAATTGGCGGTTGGATGTTGCAGCGACAGTACGAGCGCTCCGTCCGTCCTTAACACTCGTCGCAATTCACTCAATGCTCTTATGCGGTCATCGACGTATTCGAGTGCGAGTGCCAAGAGTACGAGATCAAAGCTGTCATCGGCGAGCCAATCTAAGGGATCGCCGAGATCATGCACGCGAAACTCGCCAGTGGGAACTCGCTCACGACTGAGTTCCACCATGCGCTCACTTTGGTCGAATCCCATCACCGAAGCGCCCCGATGAACTAACTCCTCGGCATACAATCCGGGACCGCATGCGGCGTCCAAGACTCGCTTGCCGGCGACGTCCCCGAGAAGATCGAGACATGCGGGACGATCGTAATAAGCGTTATAGAAGCCTTGAGATGCTTGGTCCATGTACTCGTCGGCGAACGAGTCATATTGAGGCTCTCTGCCTACTTCGAAAGGCGTTAAGGCGACCGTCTCGTCATATTCGGAGTTAGGCATCATCACAGTATGCCTTTTTCGAAGAAAATTAACTCGAGCCGGTGCGTCTGGCCCTGGTTACGTCAAGAGAGCATTGCTGTCCAGTTTCGGTAAGGTGCCCTGATGACGGCGAACGACCGCGAGAGAATGCGCGACTTCTACGACGAACTCGGAGAAGGTGAGTGGGCTCGGTTCGAAGCGACACCCCGGG
>DATLTI010000198.1:0-11918 GCA_035533675.1 Acidimicrobiales bacterium
GAACACGGCGTACAAAAGGCAATGGTCTACACCGTCGAACGGGGCGCCGAAAAATACCAGGAGCGCTGGCACTCGTACATGATCTTTCCGAACATCGCGCGTGTTGGCGGCGCGGGAATACGATTCGAGATGCAGTTCCGCGTCCCGATTGACGACACCCACACCTATCACGTGGTCTATGACATCTACACCGCGCCAGAGGGCATCGAGATCAACCCGCCAGCGTCTGTTCCCTATTACGACATTCCCATCGAGGACGAGAATGGCAAACCGATCATTGACTACATCCTCGCTCAGGACATGGTTGCATGGTGGTCCCAAGGACCGATCGTCGATCGCTCTAGCGAAAATCTTGCCGGTACCGATATCGCGGTTATTGACTTTCGAAAGATGCTCGACGAGCAGATTGCTGTCGTCGAAAAGGGTGGAGATCCGATGAATGTGTATCGCGATCGGTCAGCGATTGGCGACGTGATCGAGTGCACTCCGCGCATCAACTCGTCCACCTATCAGGGACCAACTTGGGGAAGCTCGCGGGCCGCGCTCCACAAGGGCTACTGGCGCGATGATGCCGACCGTCACGGACCACTTCTTGAAGACGTTCTCGATCTCATGCGACGCGTCGACGAAAGGCCGCCAGCTCCCACACAGTAAATTTCTGAGCAGTCCCGCGTTCTGTGGACTATTCGTTGTGGTGTGGGTGGAGCTTGCGATGCTGGCGGAGGTAATCGATGCCATAGTCATTGCCGTTCGGCGTGCGCATCATGGTGTGAACATGGCTCTTCATCGGCTCAAGCCCTTTGAAGACAATGCCCGGCTCATGATCGAACTCAAGCAGGATCACCGGGGAATGCACCCGGTAATAAAAAACGCTCTCATTCGTCGTCTCACCCATCCATGAAAAAAACGTTGTTTCGAAATGCGCTTCGACCTCGCGCATCTTTTCGTTCGCAATGTCTGGCGAAAGACGATCCACGTAGACGCGAATCAGTCGGACTAGCACCTCGCGCTGTGTGGGATCGAGTTGCTCATAACATATGCCTTCGTAATCGAGCACCACGTTGTCGCTGAATGCTCCAGTGAAAAGCCCCGGGGGCATCGTCTCGGAGGTGACCGCCCGTTGGCGCTGTGGTTTGTCCAGTGACTGTACGAGTTCGAGTGCGACACGCTCTTCAGCTTCAAGGATCCGCACTCCCTTGAATTTTCCGGTCTCCGCCTCGAGCGGTTCTGATCCTAGGAAGTAGGGCGTGACGACCACTTGATCGCCAAGTAGAAGGCAGTTGATGTTGAGATGATGCCCGTCGAGCTGGAATCCCCACGGTTCACTCGCAGAGGCCTCCCCCATCAACGAGATCCAATACATCCATTCACCAAATTCAGGAAAACCCTGTTGATCGAGACGACCGCTGATCTCCTGAATCGTCTCGTTCAGTCTCATCACATCGCGAGCGCCGTCAAGGCCCTCATCACTCAAAACGCTTCCGAGCAATCCAAAGACGAGGCCTCTTTGCTGATCGGTGAGTGAATCAAGCAAGAGCCCGTGCCGCATCAAGAATCGATGGATATTGCACCAGCGCCGCCAGTTATCGGTTTCGACCGGAAATTGCACGGTCTCGCGCGCTGTTGGGTCAAGGGCACTAACCAATGCCTCACGAGCCCGTGTAACCCGATCCAGCGACATCCCTGACCGACGCAACGGAAAGAGTCCGTTGACGACTCCGCTCGACGCGTGAATCCCCTCGAATGGAGGTGCAAGTTGATCATTGCAGCGATCGATCATCGCCTGATGGCGAGGCATTGGATCTCCAAGGATCCGAGCGGAGGCTGGCGGACTATCACGGAGTTCGAAGATCATCATGGGTTACCTCCCCGCTCGAAGGCGCGCTGATTTTCTCACGAAGTAGTCCCAGCCGATATCAAACTGTGACGGGGACCAGCACACTGAACGCTTTGAAAGAGCCTCCTCATCAGAAGACCATGTCTGGACATCGCGCGCAGCGAGCTGACTCGCACAGGCGTGTTCCAACAGGATTGTCGACATCACTGCTGCAGAGACCGTCGCTCCAGCGACGGCAACACCGTGGTGGGGAATCAACAACGCCGGTCGATCGCCGAGCGTGCGTGCCAGATCTTCGCCGAGTTCTCTGGTGGTGATGAGATCACCAGTACGGGTAAACCGGGGAATGTCCGGAGGAGTAAAAGGTGTCGCATCGTGAGTCATCGGCAGCAGTGGCTGTTGGGTCGCGGCGAAGGCAACGGCATAAAAGGGATGTGTGTGCACTACGCAGTTGACGTCTGGACGAGCGCGCATGATCTCAGTGTGGATCGGGTACTCACCATGCCGCCGACCGGTTCCCTCAAGGATCTCTCCGTCAAACGAGATAAGAAGAACGTTCTCACGCTCGATCTCTTCAAATCCAAAGTGGTGCGCCTTCATCCAGACGCCACGGCCCTCAGGATCACGTATCGAGACGTGTCCCCAGAGCATGTCACCAAGGCCTTCGTCACCGAGGATGTGACTTGCCGTCACAATCACGCCAATTGGGTCTTCAATTGCTTTGTCTGATTTTTCCATGACATTCCTTCGGTTTTGATTGCACATGCGTATTAAGAGAGAGCAGCAGCCTCGAGTTCGTTCATCTCGGCCTCGTTGTAATACCCACGAGCGACGGCATCGACGGCATCTTGCACGTGCTTGGGCTCAGAGAGTCCGAGTATTGCCGTCGAAACGCCTGGCTTTGAGATGACGTAGCGGATCGCGGTCGAGACCAATGACTCATTGTGTGCCTCGGCGAACGCACGGATCCTCTTGATGCTCTCCTCGGTCGTCTCCTCTGTTGCAAGGATTCCCCGACCGAGCACCTGAATCGCCATCACACCAACGCCATATTGCTGAGCGGTCGCGATCACCTGCTGATAGTCCTCTCCGGTGTAACCGTCTGGCATGGCAACTCCAGCAGAGGGATTCAAGAGTGAAAAGGATGCGTTGATCGAACCAAAGACACCTGACTCAAGCGCCTCAGAAATTGCACCCGGGTCGCCGCCATAGGAGGTGAATCCCGTGGTGCGGATCACCTTTGCATCCATCAGTTCCTGGAGCGCACTAGCGACGCCATTCTTGCCAAACACCTCGCGGAGATTCAGCAATGCGCCTACGTTCATGATCTCTCCGTCTTCGTGTTCAAAGGCGATGCGATTATGAGAGAGCAGCACATCCACGCGATCGAGCCCGAGACGTGCAAGGTTCTCTTCGAATCCCTTCAAGACCGCGGAGCGTGGGTCCTTGAGATCTTCAGGCTGAAGACAAAACTTCGTCGAGATCGATGGACTCGCGCCCAGCTGGGCAAGGGCGCGACCAAGGTTGGTCTCCGAAGCTCCCCACCCATACGCGTACGCGGTATCAAAGTAGGTGATGCCCTGATCGATTGCGAACGCAATGGTCTCGATCCGAAGGTCTTCATCGTCGCCCACCATCAGTCGCGCATTTGGACCACATCCAAACCCAATGACAGGAAGTTCAACTCCTGAGCTCCCCAGCTGACGTTGATCCACTGCCCTCTCCTCTATGTCGCAAAACAGCCAAAGCCGCTCTGTTCAGCGGCTCAGCAAAGCCCGAACGTTCAGACCCCGCTTCTCCGAAACCGCACACTGCCGAACATGTCGGTTCGTCCAGATTTCACTACCTTGGCGAACCGCATTCCCTAACACTATCTAGCGATCTCACACAGCGTTATTGGATCAGCCATGCGCCTCTAACCAGCGCAATCAGGAAAATCCTCTTAGGGCACCAGTATGCGACCACATTGATCGCAGTGCACGAGTTCTGTTGCGCTTGTGTGGCGAAGACGATCTAGTTCGGTCGCCGAGAGCGCGAGATTGCAACCTGAGCACATTCCGTGCACAAGACGCGCAGCACCAATGCCGCCAAGACGAGAGCGAAGGCGGTTGTATTCATTGAGCAAAGACTCTGGCAATGAGACAGCGAGCGCATCTCTAACGGCAATGATTTCACTGAGCTGACGCGTCAGTTCGCCGCGTTCCTTTGTCATGCCTTCGTGATGGACAAGCGCCTGATTGTGCAGTTGCTGTTGAGTCGCGTGAGAAGCGTTGAGGAATACATCAAGTGGTTCGATCAACTCCATCAACTCGAGTTCCTCATCTTCAAGGACGCGCTTTCGCTCAACGAGTGAGTTCATCTCATTTGACATCGCCGTCTGGTCGCGGAACGATCCACTCGAATCGTTGCGTAGCCGATCGTCGATCTCCCCGACCCTTCGATCAAGACCGCGCACCTCGTCTTCGATCTCGGTCTGGCGGGCGAAATATCCGTCGCGTTGCGCGCGCGGTGACTTTGTTGAGTGGTCAATCGCAACCGACTGTTCATGGAGTCCGGCGATTTCGGCCTGGAGCGGATGGATGTCAATCTGGCGACGAAGCTGGTCCTGGCGGATATCCTCCTCTTGCACCTTGAGCAAGAGCTCGAACGGGTTCAGATTCTCAATCATCGCGTCCCTATCATCGCGTCGTTTACAACCTTGTGCACCCTAGGACTTTACGACTCTGAGAAACGCAGATTGAAGCTCTTGTGCGAGCACCTCAGTACCCGCAGCAACTGGACTACGTCTTCCCTCGTAGTCACGCGTCACCAATTCGCGACCATCAACATCGATCACGATAGCTCCTGCCTCTTGGCAGATGAACATGCCCGCGAGATAGTCCCACGGTCCATGAGAATTCCTGCCACAGTCGAGATAAGCATCGAGTGAGCCCTCCGCCACCGCACAGAGGTCGAGTGCGATTGCACCAAGGGCCCGATATTGAGACCACCCGAGATATTGCTCCGGATAGCCCGAGAGGCCGACAATCGCCCGGCTCAACTGCTCTGTCGGACTTGGGGAGATACGCGTGCCATCGCGGAATGCACCTCCTCCGCGCACCGCCTGGTAGCGAACCTTTGAGGCCTGATTGATCACCAATGCAGCGAGCGGCCCTTCCCCGTCAAGTACGCAGATGCTTGTCGCGTACCACGGGAGATTGCGTGAGGCATTGGTTGAGCCGTCGATGGGATCGATCACTGCAAAGAGTTCCCGATCGACACAATGCACTCCGCTCTCTTCAGAGAGCACTGCGAACCCTCGATCGGTGAGATAGTTCACGCCCACCTCATCGGCCGCGATGTCAATCCGGTACTGGCCGGGCCGGTCACCTTTTGCCCGCCAGTCGGTGACCTTGGCAACGGCGTGATCGATCGCCTCTGCGCAACCGACAAGGGCCTCGATCATTGCTGCTGGCTCCATGGTTCTCACGCTAGGCGCGCAACAACACCTCATCGACGGGTGGACCGGCGATCAGCCTGTTCGTCCGTTGTCCGCCTACACTCGACACCATGGCGGTAATCGACGTTGCGGGCTATGTGACCGAGCTCAAGGACCACTGTGTCGACCACGGGTTTCATGTCCATGACGAGCGTCACTTTGTCGAGACCTATTCGCTCCGCCAGTTCTGGGAGGTTGACTTACACCCCGAGGAGGGATGCGGCGGACCTATCGATCTTCATCTTGCACTTGAGGTCAGTCCGCGAACTCTGCTCGGATTTGAAGACGAGGTTCTCACCCTTGAAGAGGGGGAAGAGCCACCAGATAACTGGCATTTTCCGCTCACCTTCAATTGGGGCATACCACCTTTGCCAAAGGCCCCGGACCTTTTGCGCCTCGCGATCGATCTCGCTGGCATCGGCAAGATGGAGTTGCCTCTTGAGATCTCGGCTACCGACTCGTTTGGTTCGGTAACCGACCCACCGGTGCGACGACTTTCGATCATTGCCAAACAGCAGGTCTCGCTCACCCGAGTTCTTGCAGGCGAGGAGCTGCTCTGTGAGACGCTCGAGCGAACGCTTGCCGTGAGCCGTTTTCTTCTTGAGGCAACACCACGCTGGCTTGGTGAAACCGACTGATCGACTTCGACCAAAGAATACCGCCTAGGGAAGAACGGTGATCCCTTCGGCATCTTCTCGACGAACGCCGCCGCAGGACTGGTAGTTCTCCAACAGAGCGAGCAGTGTGCGCACGCCGAAACCGGAACCACCCTTTCGTACCAGTCCTCGGTCCTCTTCTGACCAGGCGGGTCCAGCAATATCAAGATGGGCCCACGGCACATCACCGACAAACTCCTCAAGCAAGAGTGCCGCGCTGATCGTTCCCGCCTGTCCGGTCGCTCCGATGTTTTTCATATCCGCGATCTCGGATTCGATATGGCTGTGATACCCGGCCGGCAAAGGCAACGGCCAGATCGCCTCGCCGGCGCAACGTCCCGCTGCTTGAACCTGACTGATCAGCGCGTCATCGTTTCCTAGAAGACCTGCAATCTGCGAGCCAAGCGCAATAACACAGGCTCCGGTCAGCGTTGCGAGATCGATGATCGCGTCGGGCTTGCCCTCTGCTGCAACAGTCAGGGCGTCAGCAAGAATCAGCCGTCCCTCTGCATCGGTGTTGAGTACCTCGATGGTCTTTCCGCTGCGCGTCCGAAGGACATCGCCCGGTTTGGTTGCCGTTCCCGACGGCATGTTCTCCGTGAGTGGCATATACCCAACTACGCGTACTTTGACTCCCAGGCGCGCGCACACCGAGAGCGTCGAGAGAACTGCCGCTGCTCCAGACATATCCATCTTCATCGTCATCATTCCCGTACCGGACTTGAGCGAAAGTCCGCCGGAATCAAACGTGATGCCCTTGCCGACAAGTGCAACAGTCGGCACATCGCCCGACTTGCCCTCTGGCTCATAGGTCAGCGTGATGAATCTTGGTGGCTTGACAGAACCTGCCGCGACGCCGAGCAGTCCGCCCATGCGCTCTTTTGCAATGCGCTCCTCGTCAAAAACCTCAATACCAAGCCCTGCCGCCTTCGCTGTTTCCTGCGCGATTTCGGCAAAATCGCTCGGAGCGAGATCGCCTGCCGGGGTGTTGATGAGATCGCGTGCGAGCGACACGGCCTCTCCAACGGCCATCGCGCGACTGACTGCGCGCGTAATCGTCGGCTCATCTGCGTCAGCAAATTCAACAAATTCAAGTGTGGAGGGGGTCGGTTCCGAGCGGAAGCGGTCGAGTTGGTAGTTGGCGAGTTCAATGCCGATACCTAGAAGCTCAGCTGCCAGACCGCGTTCAATGCCCGAGAACTCAAGTCCCTCAAGAGAGATGTGAACTCCGACGTACCGTTTTGCAGAACGCGCAATCGCGGCGCCGGCTCTGCGGAGAACCTCGGGGGTGAACTTTTCAGTTTCACCAAGTCCAATAAAGAGACTCGCTACTCCCCCGGTCGCATCATCGATCAGTGTCTCGCCTGACTCCGCGTTGAAACCACGACGCTTCGCGGAGACCGCATCGGGAACTGTGGCACCTCCAACGGGTACGAACCCGTCAGTGACAAAATAAACAACAAGATCTGTCTCGGCTGATCTTGTTGCTGCCCAACGAAGTGCAACTGACATGTCGGTTCACCTTCCGCTTTCAATACGGTCTTTGTTTTGATGCTCTTCGATACTCGATATCGGTCAACTTTAAAATATGATGCCAAATACCCGTAGAACTTTGGCAATCTTAGAAGCGGTCGCGTCGCTGAACTGGATGGATTTCCTCTTGACTTCGCGCCAATGTCCAGACGAGGTCAGAGAGCCGGTTGAGATAGGTCGTGACCAAAGAGTCGGTGAAATCGCCGCCAACGGCGATTCTCTCTGCTCTTCTCACAATTGTGCGTGCGACATCAAGCTGTGCCGCGGCGCGCGTCTCGCCCGGGACCGCAAAGTTTGGAGGGAGCTTCAGCGTTGCCTGTACGTCGTCAATATCGCTCTCGAGCTGTTTAACCATCTCCTCGGTCACTGCGGTGGTACCGGGCTCACAGGCTGGTCGCTCGGCATACGCCGTCGTCACCTCTGCCATCAATACCCAGAGATCGCGCTCGACCCGCTGGAGCAGTACATCAAGCCAGCTGCCACGCTCTGCCGCTGACCTCGCAAGTCCAAGAAACGCCTGGGCCTCATCGACCGTGCCGACAAGCTCGATTGCGAGGTCATCCTTGCGGACTCGCCCACCTTGGCGGAGTGAGGTCGTGCCATCGTCGCCGCGACGGGTGTAGATCCTCATGGTCTGCACTTTAGAAGGTAAATCAGCCCTGCCGGCCCGAGAACCAAAGCAGTGCACGGCCGGTCCAAGCCAGGCCGCTGAGATCTCGTGGCGCGGCGGCAGATCGTCCCCGCACCGTCCTACGATAGAGACATGAGGGTTTCAACGCGAGGTGACTATGCGAGCAGGGCATTGCTTTCACTTGCCTTGCGCGAGGGAGACACGACGCCAACCTCGGTTCGCGACATAGCGGAGCGTACCGGCCTCCCCCAGCCCTATCTCGAACAGATCCTCCTCGCGCTCAAAGGCGCCGGAATCGTTACCTCAAAACGCGGCGTTGGCGGCGGCTATGTACTTGCCAGACCGGCCGAACAGATCACGATTGGTGCGATTGTCAGTGCCGTCGATGGCCCGATAGTCGTCGGTGATTTCGGCGAGCCTCATGCAAATGGAGCGTGCGACCACGAGGGCCAATGCACGCTGCTCGCAGTCTGGTCCGAGGTTGGCGAACACATGCGACACCATCTCGACTCATTCACCCTTGCGGACATGGTTGCGCGGGCGCGCGGCATGGCACCCGCGCTTGCCCCGCTTGACTGAAGCAGATTCCGGTAGACGTTGTTCTCCCGTGACGCTGTCTTGGTAACAACATCCGGGTAGTTACGCGTCGGTGATTAACTATTCTCCAGTCGCGCCCACCGCTCCGCCGAGCCGGCATTTTGGAGGTTGTGAATACTCGCTATAGGCTGTGCAGGACTTATCAAGCATGGTTTGCACGCGTGACGACAAATTCGTCCCAGTTACCAAGGGAGACAGATGCGCCTGATGCAGCAGCTTCGCTCAACGGCCTCGCCTGATCCGGCCACGCCTTCGTCAACTACGAGTACTGACGAGAACGTCACCGACCTGTCCGCCGACGCCGATTTCATCGATGCACCGCCGCCCGTGATCGAGATCAAGCCGGCTGTACGGAGACTTCGTTTCAGCCGCCAGCACATAGCGGCAATGCCAGAGGCAAATCTGGTCTCAATCGCTGACATGGAGGCCCAGCTCGCTGAGGCGAGAAACCAACCGCCTGATCTGTCAAAGCTCAGCGAGGCTGACCTCGCAGTTCTCGCCAGTGAGACGGCGACAAGCATTCTCAGACTTGCAAGGTCTGAGAGTGAATCAAAGCGCGAAGAGTCACTCAAGATCCTCAACGAGGCAAAGGTCGAGGCGATGAGCCACCTCAATGCCGCCAAAGCGGAGGCAATGACACTCGCGCAAAGGACCGCTGCAGAATCGCAAAAGTCATTCGATGACTCAAGCACAGAAGCTGCCCGACTGATCGACCAGGCAAAGGCAGAGGCCGACACGATCAGTGCATCTGCACAGAAGACACTCAATGATGCGACCGCCGAGGCCGCCCGCCTCCTTGAGCAGGCAAAAGCAGAGTCAGAGGCGTTGACCGAGAAGGCCACGACACAGTCAGACAAAATCCTGGAGAACGCGAGGACTGAGGACCGCTCTATTCGCAGCAATGCAGACTCCCACTCGCGCCAGTTGCGATCCGAGGCAGACGCCTACAACGCGAAGACCCAGAAAGATGCCCAGTCCGAGGCATCGAGCATCGTCTCGGCAGCAAGATCCGAAGCGAATGCGATGATCGAGGGTGCAAAGGCAGAGGCAGCGCAGCTCGTCGATGGCGCGCTTTTGCGTCGCGAGGCTCTGTTCGGCGACCTTGAGATTCAAAGACGTCTCCTGCAGTCGACCCTTGAGGATGCGGCGGCGGTGCAGACCTCGTTCGTTGAGGGATACGGCCGTCTTCGAAAGACACTTGATGAGTCACTCGCGCATTTGATCGAGCCAGCTCAGCGTGCCACTCGCCAGATCGCGAATCTCGACCGCGAACTCGCGAGTCGCGACGACAACTAGCCAGTACCTCCCGACCTCGGGGGCGTTTCGCTCCGATATTCCTCGATCGCGCCCTCGCTCGGGCGCGCCCACCTTCAGGTCCCTGATTCCGGAGATGCCCTGCTGACTCGCGCCAGAAAGGTCAGCTTGAAGCCGAAACTGTGCTCTCGCGCGAGACGAAATCGTAGGCATAACAGCTTTCACAGCCACCCTTCAGGCGTCCCACAGAATGACCAGCCAGAATCTGTTCCGACAAACAAACCCGGAAAACTGGAATAACTCCGGCGAAAGTGACGTTGAACTAAGTGATTCACGCAGTAGGAGATTTTAACGGTCACACCGAGGTGGGATTGTCTCAGGCAGCGGATTCACGATCTTTAGGAAAGGGGCACACGTCGTGGCAGTTACACAGGTAGACGATATTGATTACGCAGGGTCTGGACCTGACGTAATGCGCCTGTTCCTTGACGACCTTGGTAAGCATCCGCTGTTGAATTCAGACGAGCAGGTTGCCTTGGCCAAGCGTATCGAACTTGGAGACGAGAGCGCGCGCAAGGAGATGATCGCGGCGAACCTTCGGCTCGTCGTGCACTGGGCAAGGCGCTATCAGGGACGCGGTGTCGACCTCTCGGATCTCATCCAGGAGGGGACCTTCGGCCTCATGCGCGCGGTTGAGAAGTTCGAGTGGCAGCGCGGCTACAAATTCTCGACCTATGCAACATGGTGGATCCGACAGTCGCTTCAGCGTGCTGTGCAATCCAAGGGTCGGACAATCCGTCTTCCCGAAGATGCACTTGCAGCTGAGAGCTCTGCAGAGCGCGAGGGAGAGCATGCAGAATTTCACCTACCGCGCGTCGTGACAAGCCTCGACCAATTCGCGGGCTCGGACTCAACGACGACGATTGGTGACCTGGTCGCCGCCGATGATCTGCAACTCGACGAGGACGTCGCAAAAAAGGTTTCGATGGAAAAGCTTGCCGACGTGCTAGCCCGGCTCGGAGATCTTGAACAGCAGGTCGTCCGCCTTCGATTTGGTCTCACCGGTGAGGCTCCTGCCTCGCTTGAGAACACCGCGAAGCGCCTTGGTATCGGAGTTCGAAAGGTGCGAAGTGCCGAAAAGAGCGCTCTGCGATTCCTCGCGCATCAGCCAGAGATTGACTCAATCGCCTGAATCACTGGGTGGGTGACCCACTGGTCTCGTCTTCGGCATGAAGTTGTCCCAGGCATGCCAGAAGTACAGCGGGAAGTGCTGACTCCCACTGCATCGACTCGTTTGATACTGGATGCGTGAGACGCAGGAGTTCCGCATGTAAAAATGGCCGGTCGAGGGCTAACTCCCGCTTTTTTCCACCATAACGCACGTCACCAGCGACAGGATGTCCGATCGCTGCGAGATGCACGCGAATCTGGTGCGTCCTCCCGGTCTCGAGTTTGAGATGAACAAGCGAGAGCGCGATTGGCTGATCGAAGCGTTCAAGCACCCGATAATGTGTACGCGCCTCTCGCCCACTTGCATTGACCGTCATCTTTGTAGGAAAGCGCGTTGACCTTCCGATCGGCGCCTCAATGGTGCCCGCATCATTGTCAAAACTTCCAATCGCAAGAGCGCTATATTCACGACCCATCGACCGCTCGGCAAGCTGGGAGACGAGAGAGTGATATGCGTCTGGTGTCCGGGCAACAACAAGCAGACCGGAGGTGTCTTTGTCGAGACGGTGGACAATTCCTGGTCGATCAGCGTCTCCGGCTCCCATCCTGGCTGCCTCAACCAGATCAGGAAAACGTTCGATCAGTCCTGACGCGAGGGTGTCATCGCGATGTCCAGCACCTGGGTGGACGACGAGACCCGCTGGCTTGTCGATGACGATAATCGACTCGTCCTCGTAGACGACCTCGAACGCGATTGCTCCG
>DATLTI010000199.1:0-1380 GCA_035533675.1 Acidimicrobiales bacterium
AGGTTGCCCTCTTGAATGAGGTCAAGCAATGGAAGCCCAGAGGCCTGATATTTCTTTGCGATCGATACAACGAGTCGAAGATTCGACTGTACGAATTCGCGCTGGGCGTCGTCACCAAGACGGCACAACCGACGCAACTCGCGTCGACGTGTCGGGGTAATGCCTTTCGGTGGCTTCGCCAGCTCTGTCTCGGCCTGCACACGATTCTCAATCGCCTGCGCGAGACGAACTTCGTCATCTTTGGTCAAGAGTGGGTACTGACCAATGTCGGTCAGATAGAGACGGACGAGATCTTCCTCATCGCGTTCAACTCGATCTTTTGCCAACGCCTTTAACCTCCGTCTCTAGCAACGTACCCGCGCACTCAAACGACGAGGCGACGTGCGCCTCAACCACAGTTCGGATGCGTTCATACGAAGATTGCAAGCGACGACCATTGCCGATCGCCGTTCCCCTCGCAGTTAGTGTATCGGCGGCCAAGAGGTACCCTTACAGACCTCGCGGAGCCCGCGCGCGTCATGGCACTCACAAACTCAGAGTGCCAAAAGGCCCGTTGACATCGACAATGTGACCCTGCATGGCTGCCACTTCGGACACGAACCGGGATGAATCACACACATCGGACAAGTTTGTGATAGTGGCCTCGAGATCAAAGATCACCCTTGAAAGCATGAGCCGAAGCGGCCCCTCGCTCGCCTGGCCGCATCGAACGAGGCGATGCTGATAGGCATCGAGCATCGCCGGGTACCACGCAAAAGCCAGAGTAGCGGTGAGTTCTTCGGCCGATAGCTGTTCGAGGATTTCGAAGAGGATCTCATGTTCTGCGCTCGGCGTCTTTGTAGATTCAGGTGCATGATCGAGTCCGTCAGAGACCAAGAGCCGGCGCTCTATGAGTTCTGCCCGATAGGCATGAGCGTGACTCACAGCCGACAGTTGCACGGCCAAAGCAGCCTCGCCCGATCGCAATACTCCACGACCCGTGATTGCAAAGAGCACGAGCTCAACGTATCGATAGCGTCCGAGCAGGTCCGCCATCTCCTGAATGGTCTGAGGCCGGTTACGTGTGGTCATGACTTCGTGCCATCAAATTGTCGAGATGCTCGGAAGCGATTCACGATCGGCATTCTGCGGTCTTTGCCAAACGCGCGATGAGTGACGCGAGGCCCCGGCGGCGCCTGACGCCGTTTGTATTCGGCTCCATCGACAAGATCAAAAACCCGACGAACGATAGCCGGGTCAAATCCCTCACGTTCGAGATCACCAATCGTCTTTGCATATTCGATGTATCCCTCAAGGATCGGATCAAGAACGGAATAGGGAGGAAGTGAATCCTCGTCGAGTTGGTCGGGTCGCAGCTCCGCCGAGGGAGGTTTGTCAAGA
>DATLTI010000200.1:0-1438 GCA_035533675.1 Acidimicrobiales bacterium
CTCGTCGAACAGGGCAAGGACGTCGTCATCATCCTTGATGGCATTACCCGACTTGCTCGCGCCTACAACCTCGCACAGCCAGCGAGTGGCCGCGTGATGTCTGGTGGTGTCGATTCAGGAGCGCTCTATCCGCCAAAGAAGTTCTTTGGAGCGGCGAGAAACATTGAAGAGGGCGGTTCACTGACCATCCTTGCGACTGCTCTCGTCGAGACCGGATCTCGAATGGACGAGGTCATCTTCGAAGAGTTCAAGGGAACAGGAAACCTCGAGCTTCGCCTTGACCGGCGTCTTGCAGAGCGTCGTCTCTACCCAGCGATCGATGTCAACGGAAGTTCAACTCGACACGAAGAGCTGCTCTTCCCGCGAATGGAGCTCCAGCAGGTCTGGAAGCTGCGTCGTGTTCTCAATGCGCTTGATTCGGGGGGCGGAAACCCTGCCGCCGGGCTTGAACTGCTGATGGACAAGCTGCGCACGACGAAGTCCAACCAGGAGTTCCTCGCAGAGATTGCAAAGGCTCCTTCGGCTTCGGCCTAGCCACTTCAACGGCAGAGATCGACCAACGACCACTCTTCGTGACCCGGTGCCCGTCTGAGAGCACCCGGGTCGCGACTAGCATGGAGGAACCATGAAAGCGCAAATCCATCCTGAATACGTGACCGCAACGGTGAAATGCTCTTGTGGAAACACCTTCGAGACGCGTTCAACCAAGGCAGAGATGCATGTTGAACTGTGCAACGAATGCCACCCCTTCTATACCGGCAAGCAGAAGCTCGTCGACACCGGAGGCCGCGTGGAGCGTTTCGAACGCCGATACGGCCAGCGCAAGACCAAGCGATAACTCCTTCTCCCTGGTCCAGTCGGTCGCGCATTAGCCCGTTTCGGTAGGCCGTTATCGGTGGACTACCTTCAACCTGTGGCTGAAAACGACCGACTCGAAGAATTTGAACGGGAATACGAAGAGGTTCTTCGTGATCTCAGCCAGCCCGATGTCGCAAGTGACCGCAAGCGCTTTCTTGAACTTTCGCGTCGGCACAAACAGCTCGAAGCAATCGTCAACGCCGGACATCTCCTGCAAAGCGCCAAAGGTGACGTCGACGCGGCCAAGGAGATGTTCGAGCAGAGCCAGGGCGAAGAACGCGAGCTCGCACGCGTCGAGCTGAGTGACGCAGAGACAGCACTTACTGAAGCCGAGGAACGTTGGCGCCTGCTGCTCGTCCCCTCTGATCCAAACGACGGTCGCAATGTCATCATCACCATCCGCGGAACCGAGGGTGGTGAGGAGGCAAACCTTTTCGCAAAGGATCTCTATGAGATGTATCTGCGCTACGCGCAGGTGCGTTCATGGAAGACCGAGACACTCGGACTCCAGGTCTCTGATCTTGGTGGTATCGATGAGGTGACCTTCCTCGTCAAGGGTGAAGATGCATGGCAGCGCCTC
>DATLTI010000201.1:0-1612 GCA_035533675.1 Acidimicrobiales bacterium
ACGATGTGCGTTTCGTATTCAGACATTTAAAAGAACCTCGGGTCGTGAATCATTCCGGTCGTTACGAGGTAGACGTAGTAGTCCGTGAAGGCGATCCAGATGAGCGAGAGCCATGCGAAGAGTTGGTGACGCTCGTTCAGCTTTGAGACAATGTTCTTCCAGATCCAATACCGCGACGCGTGCTCAGAGAGTCGGTTGATTCCTCCGCCACAGAGGTGTCGGCATGAATGGCATCCGAGCGTGTAGGCCCAAATCAAGATTGCGTTGACGACAAAAATTAACGTGCCGACTCCGACTCCGAGTCCATCTGAAAAGCGAAAAGCAGCAATTGCATCCCAGGTAAGGATTCCGGCAAAAGCGACTGCTGCATACCAGAAATAACGGTGAATATTTTGAATGATCAACGGGAATCTGGTCTCTCCCGTATAGCGCTTGCGTCGTCCGTTCGGAGTCGCAGAGCCCGCATCAGGCACACCGCAGGCAGGAGGTGACAGCCAGAACGAGCGGTAATAGGACTTGCGGTAGTAATAGCAGGTCATGCGAAATCCGAGCGGGAAGATCAGGATCAAAAGCGCGGGTGATATCGCCCACCATGAACCCACGATTGGCCCCCATACGTAACCGTGGCAGTTACCCGTCAGACATGGCGAATAAAATGGGGAGAGGTAGTCACGCGCTTGTGTGCCCGCAAGGCCACCGGCGTAGTAATGACTGTTACGGAATGCCGCCCACGTTGCGTACACGGTAAATGCCACAAGCCCAAAGACAATAAATGCAGGTTGGACCCACCAGCGGTCTTTTCGCAACACCTGAGAAAGCGGTGGCCCACCTCGAGCTTTGCCAATCTGTACCGCAGTCACGGAAACGTTTGGCTTCGCCGGATCGACGACGGTCACAGCACCCTCCAGCTCACTCAGGAATCTCTTGACTGCCCCAATCTAGGACAGCACCTGTCGGGCGTACCTAAGGAGCGGGAAAATACTCGCGCACTCCGGCAGAATCGGCCAATGCTGGTCGACTGCGTGCGCGATTGGCCGAACTGTTGACGCAGTTGGTGGCCCGAGGCATCCGCACGGTCAGGGTACCAAGTACGTATTGCTCGGGTTAGGGTAAGGCAAATGGCCCGTTCTCCCGGAAGCGAAGACAGCTCTAGACCAACGACACTCGGCGAACTCAAGGCATCGGGCTGGAAGAGCGTTCCTGTGCGAACCGAGATTCGTAACAACGTGCTTACAAAGATTGCCGCAGGTGAGCCAGTCGTCGAAGGCATTATGGGATACGAGTCGTCTGTTGTTCCACAACTTGAAAATGCCCTTCTGGCGGGCCATGACATCATCTTCCTCGGTGAACGCGGGCAGGCCAAGTCGCGGATCATCCGTTCCCTTGTGGCTCTTCTCGACGAGGCAATACCGATTGTCCAGGGCTCAGAGATGAACGATGACCCCTACCATCCGGTGTCACGACATGCCAGACAACTTGTTGCCGAATGCGGTGATGAGACTCCAATTACCTGGGTCGGACGCGATGATCGATTTGGCGAGAAGCTCGCCACCCCAGATACCTCTATCGCTGACATCATCGGCGAGGTTGACCCCATCAAAGTCGCTGAGGG
>DATLTI010000202.1:0-8341 GCA_035533675.1 Acidimicrobiales bacterium
CATGCGCGCGCGTCGGCGATCAACGCGTCCACCGAGTTCACGATAGGTATCAAGAATGCTACGGATCAGCTCGTCGATCTCGTCGTACTTCGCAAAGGTCAGTGGCTCGGCAAGGCGAGCGAAAGTCTCGGTATTTGCGTACGATCGCCCGAGCCCTCCTCCCGCAAGGACAACGAAGCCAGCGCCAAGGGTTTCATCCTCAACCGGAATCAGGCCAATATCCTGTGCGAACACGTCAACGCAGTTCTCATTGGGATGACCGATAGCCACTTTGAACTTTCGAGGGAGATAGGTCGGCCCGTAGAAGTCATGCTCTGCCTCGGGCTCTGCTGATACTGCCCGATCACCATTGACAAAAATCTCCCAATGAGCATTTGTCGCGGGCTTCAGCGTCGCTGCAAGATGCGCCGTCATCTGTGCAAGCGCGCCGCTCGGATCATCTGTCTGAAGAGCGGGGCAGGTGACAATATTGCGCACCACATCTCCACATGCGCCAAACGAGGTCATCAATTCCTGACTGATCCGCCTCGCGAGTGGGGCAAGCTCAACCTTCGAAACACCATGAAACTGGACCGCCTGTCGGGTCGTCACGCGGATTGAACCATCTGCGATCTCGCTCGAGACCTGGTCAAGGGCCAACCATTGACGAGGAGTAAGTCGCCCTCCTGGGATCGCAACGCGCACCATGAACATGTATTCGGGCGTGTCACCTTTCTGGACGCGCGCACGGCGCGAATCGCGGTTGTCCTGGGCATAGATGCCGTGGAACTTGAGGAGCTGGCCAGCCTCCTCTGTCACGTTCGGCGCGGGTGCCCGGAGCTGCTCAGCGAGACTTCCTCGAAGGTTCCTGCTGGAGCGCTTGACTAGCTCAACCGAAGATTCCACATCCGTTATATCGGCCACAAAACTCCCTTTCAGACCCTCCTGCCAGCGGCAACGAGATATCTGACTAAATAAGTCATATTTAATACCTGAGTAAATCTATCAACTATTGAGGAATGTGCAAGTAACTAGGCACCTCTGGCCCATTGCCGCTCGTAGAAGGGCCTGTCGCGACCCCAAGCTGGGTCGCCAGGTACCTCTCGTCGACAGTTCCGCCTCTCGTCCACTACAGAATGCGACTCGTCTGTCGCACGGCCTTGGCGAGCATGTAATGGGCGCCTGTCATGAATACGCGGCGATTCAAAATGCCGGGCCGATGTGACCCACGAGACAAACGCGCCTTGCAAACTTCGCGCTCGCGCGACTGCACTCGGTATCGTTAACACGTTCGGCATTGCCAGCGAGCCACAGACCCGACCGACGGGCCAAAAGAGGGGAACGTATGAATCTCTTACGATCATTCCGATCGGTGTTGCGTTTCAAGAAGTTTGAATGGAATGCGACAACGAGGAGGCTTGGGTCTGCTGCGAGCATCTCTGACCTACGTCGTATCGCCCAGAAAAGACTTCCCGCAGGAATATTTGACTATATAGACGGAGGCGCGGAGGACGAGCTCACGCTGGGGCGCAACAGTGCAGATTTTGCACGTATCACCTTTCGTCCAAGGGTCCTAGCAGACGTTGCAGCACTCGAACTTGGAACCGAACTCTTTGGTCGGCCGATGACAATGCCACTCATCCTTTCGCCCACGGGATTCACCAGGATTGCCGATCCCGAGGGCGAGCTCTCCGTTGCGCGCTCAGCACAACGTGCGGGTATCCCCTACACCCTTTCGACAATGGCGACCCGTTCAATTGAAGAGGTGCGCGCGGTTTCATCTCCAGACGCGCGCAATTGGTTTCAGGTCTATGTCTGGCGTGATCGCGACCTTGTCGCGCGGCTTTTGGAGCGCGCGAAGATTCAGCAATACGAGGCGATTGTGATCACCGTCGACACCCCGGTACTTGGGCGACGCGAGCGAGACATCCGCAGAGGGTTCCTGCTACCTCCCAAGGTCGGTCTCGACACCCTGTGGGAAGGAGCACGCCATCCGCGCTGGACACTTGATCTGTTGCGAGCTGAGCCGATAACGTTCGCGAACCTGAGTGGGTCAAATGTCGGTGATGGCTCATCGCCGGTCGCCCTTGCCCAACAGGTCAACAGCCAGTTCGACGCTTCTTTGTCCTGGCGCGATATCGAATGGTTCCGCGATAGATGGGCAGGACCAATCGTGTTGAAAGGTATTCAACGCATTGAAGACGCGAGGATTGCCGTCGACTCGGGCATTGACGCGATAGCGCTCTCGAACCATGGTGGAAGGCAACTCGACGGCGCGCCTTCACCGGTAAGCCTTATCGCCGAGATAGTTGAAGGGATCGATGGAGCCATTCCAGTTCTCTGTGATGGCGGCATTCGCAGAGGTAGCGATATCGCCAAGGCCCTTTCGCTCGGCGCAAAGGCGTGCATGATTGGTCGCGCGTACCTCTATGGTCTCGCGAGTGGTGGAGAACTGGGGGTCGACCATTCGATTGAGTTGCTCCGCGAGGGTCTCGCCAAGACTATGGCACTGACAGGTACGCGCACGGTGGATAATTTTTCCCGAGACCTTGTCGTGATACCGCGCTCTTGGCAGTCTTGATAATGGAAACTCGCGACCATCGATGGTGTCACGTCTCGAAAGATTTTCCAATCCACTACCGTAACTTCGATCTCTATATCCGCTTCGGTTCGCTCTATTAACATTGAACAGCAACATCCTCCGCCACACGTCGCTGTTCTTGTCGCAGGTTCAGGCGAGATCGGCGCAATGGTGATCGATGAAGTAAGGCGGAATGTCACACAGAACCAGCTTGACGGTGTGACGCCAGTATTGAACGTGCTCCTCGACACGGTTCGTAGTCGCTACAACGAGTGGTTCCCGACGGTGCCCGCGGTTCCTCCAAAAGGCTTGGCGGCAATGGTTCAGATCCCGACACGTCCGGATCTGGCATTTATCGTTGGCGACTACGAACTCGATAATCATCCAACAGCACGCCTGATCACCATGGCAAGTCAACTGGACTTCCCGCCGTTGCTCTATGACTTCGGATTCGCCTTGCAGGGTATTGCGCAATATGCCCTGTACATCCTTAATCGTCTGTATCAGCCAGATCGTTCTGTACAGGAGTTAACGGCACTCGCGGTCTACACCATCACCGAGACAGCAAGCCAGGACGGGAAAGTGGGCGGCCGTGTGTTCCGCAAGTCAACTGACCGCTTCATCATGAATATTGGGGTGGTCGATTTGTTGGCTGGTAGACACTGTGCGGAACGCCGAGCAGATCGCATGGCCATTTGCAAAGTAGATGAGGGATTCCGAATAAATCAAAAGTGATGTAGGGCTGATGGGCGAGTTGATGGGTCGCTGCTGCGATGTTGACCTTGGAATGTGTTGCATGGCGTACGATACCGATCGCGAGGTTCCGTAGGCTTGTGAGTTGTGAACGCCGCCGTGACAAAGCGGTTGATCGCGGTGCTGCGCAAGGGAATGGCCGAAAGTGGAGTGGACCCCCGATCCAGGTCAGGTTGACCGTCGATTGGGTTCCCGCCACATCGATCCGGAATCGCCCCTTGCCAAGCTGGCCGCGTTCTTGTCCATCGCGGCGGTCGAGAGTATTGCGATAGAGGCGACCGGGATCTATTGGCGATGTGTTTACTATGCCCTCGAAGGACTCTTGGCGCGCGGCGTTGTCTGCTTGAACCGCCCGATCCTCAGAGAATCTCAGCGAACTCATTGTGCTGACTGGTTGAATCCGCCCACAAGTTGTTGATCACCATACGCGAGAACGCCCTCCGCAGGGGGACGCGGAAGGCGTTGCGACACACGAATACCCGCTGCGTCGTACCTAGTGTGCCCGGGCAAGATTGCAAAAGGATGGCACTCGCGTGACCATAAAATTAAAATTCACGATTGACACCAACTCCTTTATGGTTCAGATTGCGATACTGACGACGATCGCGACTGCCAAACTCGTATCACCAATGAGAAAACGCCGCAACCAAATTATTCAATGGCTGTTCTCCTTGCTCCAAGCCTGAAACATGAATTGTCCGTTACATAGGGAAGTACCATCGCCGAGATTTAATGGGCAGGTTGAATCGCCCCGAGTTTCATCAAGACTCTACAAAACCCGGGGCGATTCAAGGACCATATCGTCATTTTCCGGGTCAGGGGACATCAGCTCAACACCCCATTCCATCAGTCCGAATACATTAATCGCCTTCCAACGGCTTTACCCATAAGAGTATCGACCCGCGCTGTATCGGTCATGCCATGCATTGGATGGTCACAATCACGTTCATCGAGGTGTCACTCATTAATTCGTCAAAGATGTCGCCGTCACGATTCACATCATCTCTTACAAGGTGTCTACCAATCGGGGGCAACGCCAAGATGTTCGGAGGTTGACAAGTGTTGTAATGATTGCTAGACCCGATTCGGGCTTGGAATATGGGAGTGTACACAATCGGGTCGCGCGATCTGGTGGTAATCGTCAGCGACCGTTCGACGTTTTCTCGGTACAAAAATTAGAGGGTTGGTCCCGTATGTATCGATGCTTCGATTAAAACAGAGACCGTTGCCTGTGAGTGACTAAGGACAAAATACAAATACGTGATCCCGATGTCGATTAATTCGCTCACCGCCCAATCCACCTTTCGTACCGATTGGTGGCAGTTATCAGCAGATAGTGAAAAATCTAGAGCTTTGGAGGTTCGATATGGTCGCCAGCTACGCGCTCCCTGATTACGAGGTTGTCGATGCCGATGCTCACGTCATCGAAACAGACGCGACATGGCAGTATCTTGAACCGAACGAGAAAAAATATCGACCGCAGCTCGTCACGAGCTCCTCCGGGTCCGACAAACAGTACTGGGTCGTGGATGGAAAGGTTGTGGGTCCGCCGATTCTCACAGATACCGACCGTGAGGTCGAACGTAAGTCAACCATCTCTGCGCGCAATATCGCGACTCCGGCAGCAGCACGGAAGATGGAAGATATTCCGCTTCGGCTGGACCATATGAGTCAGCTCGGTATTGACACCCAGGTTTTGCACAACAGTATTTTCATCGAACAGATCACAGAACGTCCAGATGTGGAGATCGCGCTGTGTCGCAGCTGGAATCGTTGGCTGGCAGAGATTTGGCGCGAGGGAGGTAATCGCTTACGGTGGACATGCGTATTGCCAACATTGTCTCTTGAAATTGCCCTTTCGGAAATTCGATTCGCCAAGGACAATGGTGCCGTTGGAGTATGCCTCCCGCCTTTTGATCGCAATTTGATGATACTTGACGAGTATTACTATCCGATTTTTTCGCTCAGCGAAGAGCTGGATCTTCCCGTCATCATCCACGTTGCGAATAACGACCCAGCACTCATGCGCTCACTCAAGACGCGATCAGGATTACTTGGAGGGTTCGCGTCTTTTCGCATTCCCACCGTTATCGCGTGTTATGGCTTGCTTACGAGCGAAATTCCGAGCGTCTTTCCTTCACTTCGATGGGGTTTTATCGAAGCTTCCGCGCAATGGATACCTTGGGTATTGCATGAAAGCGCTCGACGCCGTGCAATTACATATTCAAAGGAGGATAATCCCTTCGTCACTGAGAACATCTACGTATCCACACAGATCGGAGACGACTATCAGTACATTACTGATGCCATAGGGGAAGACCGCCTCGTACTCGGCACCGATTATGGCCACACCGATACTTCGAGTGAAGTCGACGCAATCTCACAGTTCGAGGCTCTTTCCATCGATCAGAAGTTTCAAGAGAAAGTGTTGTGCACCAACCCTAGGCGCTTGTATGGGCTATCTCCGCTTTTTGAATCACGTGATTGAACATGTTGTGTCTTCCCTGCACTTGCACCTCGAGGATGCGTAAGTGCTCACATCTTAGGAAGCTGACCTGGATCGGGGATCCACTTCAAAGCGCCATCAGTCACTCTTCCCTACGACCGGAACCAAGATATAAGAGTCACATGCTCCACCGGTGTATACAACCTGTCTTCCTTGATTGACGCTTTCTTGGTGAAGCTGAGCTTGGGGAAGATCATATTTAAAAATGTCATTTCCCTGCACCGTCAACCTCAGGCATTCGCCCGGCTCAAATTTCGTTGAAGAAGCCCAAACCTCTATATCCACAGGAAGAATTTCACCTTGGGACATGGGCATTAGTCGCCGATGAGTTAGCCAAGGTCGCTCTTCCGTAGAACGGGCAGGATCAACCTCTCGATGGCTCACACGCAACCAACCTAAAGCTAGAGGACCATCTTCTATCATCGCCATCGCCACAAAAGGGACAACTTCACCGTGCCGATCAAGCTTATCTAGCGCGACGAAAATATCCATATCGTCGCCAGCTTCGGTTGCAACGTATAACCGGACCTTCATACCGCCGGTAAGTTCAGTCTCCTCCTGAAAACAGTAAATGAAATCGATATGGTCGTCAATAACTCTTCCATCGTAGGAAAGGGACGCCTTCTGTGCTGGAGCGGTCAGACACATCGATCGCGTCAGTCCATCCAGATATAACTTTACGTACTTTGTCCTCTCGATCGGCCAGCTTTCCTCTGTCCTTACGACACCTTGAAAGGCACGATCACGGACTTCAATCGAAACGCGTGGCCAAGAATCCACTTCACTACTGATTCCTTTTAGATATTTGTCATAGAAGGCTCGCTGACGCTCCAAGCTAGACGACTGGTAGTAGTACTGCCATTTTTTGCGTCCGTGAACTTCCAACCATTTATCGTGAGACGAAATCAATTTGAATGCCTCCAAGGTGCCGCGAGTATGCAAACCTTGATCTCCCCAATCTGCGACGATATAGGCAGGTACCTCAATCAGGGAGAGATCTGAACAGCTTTTGCTTTGGTTGTATTCATCGAGAAGCGGATGGCTGGAGTGCATTCCAACCCAATCCTCGACTCTACCCCGCGTGAATTGGCAAGACCGTGCCATAAATTTTACAAAGTTCGTTTCAGGAATGCCGCCGTGAAAGCCATACTCACGGTACATATCACTAAAACCTTCCCAAGGATTAATGCACGACAAGTGAGGTGGTCGTAATGCTGCGATCCTCCACTGCACAATTGCAAGATAAGACACACCTGCTAATCCGACGTGCCCATTTGACCATGGCAATTTCCCTGCCCACTCAATAACGTCGTATCCATCATCCGCTTCCTGCGGTCCTAATATCTGGACATCCCCTTCGCATCCCCATGATCCACGCGCGTCGCCATTTATTACGGCATATCCCTGGGCAGTCCAAAAAATCGGATCAGGCCCCTCCCACACTGCATACGAAGAAACGGATCCTAAGGGAACACCTGAGTTTGGAAAAATATCAAAATTCTTGAGACCATGTTTTCCATAAGGACTCCAAGTCAATATGATCGGCAGATTTACCATACCGACAGGACGAAA
The DNA here is from genome assembly GCA_035533675.1 of Acidimicrobiales bacterium. Taxonomy (GTDB): domain Bacteria; phylum Actinomycetota; class Acidimicrobiia; order Acidimicrobiales; family Bog-793; genus CAIVND01. The sequence goes on from DATLTI010000202.1 coordinate 7,392, forward strand.
AATATCCACGTAAATGGTTACTCCGTCTCGCATCCTCACCGGCACATCCCATTCGATCGACATGCCATTGACTTGTTCAACCGATCCCGTGCGAAGTCCCGGATACTTGCCTTCACTGGGGTCAGTTCCGTCGATCATCTTGATCTCCATTGACATGAGCTTCTCCCCTTTAAGATCGAACACAGACCATTCTGAATCCTGGTTAATGATTTATAAACCGCAAATCGTTGTCTCTTTTATCTAATGATGTGGATTAATTATCCATCTCTCGAGGCTTGGCTATCCGTCCTCAAGTCAGAAACATTGAAGTATCAAAATTAATAGGATTTCTTGAAACTCGAATGTGACGATAGTTTCGGACTGAAAGAGGAACAGTCGGCGCGTCGTGGTCCATGAAATGGGGTCCAGGTCAAGCACGGCCGGATGGTTGAAGGCGGCCCGAAGATCCGTGCAGGCACTCGGACGCTCGCCATGCCCGCGGGTCTTGTAGCGCTGCTTCGTGCTCACCTAGAGACTCGCGGGCTGGCCGAGGACGATATAGAGACCCATTTGTTCACTGGGAAGTGTGGGGTAGCGCTCCACTGCTCAAACTGGCGCAGGCGCGTTTGGAAACCAGCGTGTGCGGCAGCGCGGATTAAGGACTTCCAGTTCCGCGACCTTCGGCACGTCAATGCGACCTCGATGGCTTTGGCCGGAGTCGACATGAAAACCGCTCAAGTTCGGTTGGGGCATTCCAGCCCGCAAGTGACGCTCGCTATCTACACGCAGGTGACCAGCGAATCTGACCGTCGCGCTGCCGACGCTATGGGGGGCCATTTTTTCCCTGTGGCCAAAAACCGACCAAAATTTCCGTTACGTCGAAGCGCCGGGCCTCCACAAACAGCCTTTAACCCGCTTTCAAATCGGTGGGCGTTGAGGGACTCGAACCCCCGACCTCAGCCGTGTGAAGG
>DATLTI010000203.1:0-6902 GCA_035533675.1 Acidimicrobiales bacterium
CCGTCTTTGCTAGTTTCGATGCACAACTGTGCACAAAGAGCACGTGACGACAGGAGCGCAAACCGGTGAGTGGGATCTTGCAACTCGATGCCCGCGAGGTTCTTGACTCTCGGGGAAACCCAACCGTTGAGGTCACCTGCCAGCTTGAATCAGGCGCGAAAGGACGCGCGATCGTTCCCTCGGGCGCCTCGACTGGTTCTTTTGAGGCTGCAGAACTGCGTGACGGTGGTGAGCGTTATGGCGGTAAGGGTGTGCGCAATGCCGTCGAGAACGTCAACTCGACGATTGCAGAGGCGCTGTTCGGCCTCGACGCTAGCGACCAACGCGCGCTTGACTTTGCCCTTCTTGATCTTGATGGAACACCGAACAAGTCGAATCTCGGAGCGAACGCGATTCTCGGTGTCTCTCTGTCAGCAGCGAAGGCATCGGCCGATGAACTTGATCTGAGTCTCTTTCGTTACGTCGGTGGAGTTGGAGCTCACGTTCTCCCGGTTCCGATGATGAATGTGCTCAACGGTGGCGTGCACGCTGACAACAATATTGACTTCCAGGAGTTCATGGTTGTCCCGCATGGCGCTCCGTCATATCGCGAGGCACTCCGCTGGGGAGTCGAGACCTATCACGCCCTTGCCTCGGTGTTAAAGGCGCGTGGTCTTGCAACGGCAGTCGGGGACGAGGGCGGATTTGCTCCCAACCTTGGCTCAAATGAGGAAGCACTCAAGATCCTCGTTGAGGCTATCGAACGCGCAGGACATGTGCCTGGCGAAGAGATCGCCATCGCACTCGATCCAGCGGCCACCGAGATCTATCGCGATGGCTCCTATGTGCTGTCTGGCGAGGGTCGTACGCTGAGCCCTCGCGAGCTCGCGCACTACTGGGACGACATCGCCAGCCGGTATCCAGTGATCTCGATCGAAGATGGCATGGCCGAAGAGGACTGGCAGGGCTGGGCAGATCTCACCGAGCTCGTCGGGAACCGCGTCCAGCTCGTTGGAGATGACCTCTTTGTCACCAATGTCGACCGGCTCTCGCGTGGCATTGAACTTGGCGTTGCCAATGCGGTACTCATCAAAGTCAACCAGATCGGGACGCTCACCGAGACGCTCGCAACGGTCGCTCTCGCGACGCGTTCCTCATATCGCTCCGTGATGTCTCATCGCTCAGGAGAGACAGAAGACACGACGATTGCCGATCTCGCGGTCGCAACGAACTGTGGTCAGATCAAGACCGGCGCACCTGCACGTTCAGACCGGGTCGCCAAGTACAACCAACTATTGAGGATCGAAGACGAACTCGGTGATTCTGCGATCTGGCCCGGCGCCTCGGCATTTGCCTGTGGTCTGCCGACAAACGGAGCGAAATAAACGTGCTGGACCTGCATCGCGCGCGCCAGTTGCTGCTCGTGGCCCTTCTTGGCTCGATTGTGCTCGTCGCGATCGAGTTTCCGTTCCGTCAGCTGATGAGCCAGCGCGTGCAGATCTCAAAGACCGCGCTTGCGCTCCAGGCGGTCGAGAATCACAACACAATCTTGCAACATGACATCTTGTCGCTTTCGAAGACCTCGACGATCATCTCGATTGCGCATCAAGAGTACGGTCTCGTGCAACCTGGTCAGCGCTCCTATGTCATCTTGCCGAATGCAAACGCGAAGCAGAACATGAATCCGCTCACGGCACTTGTAATTCCCGCCGAGGTTCTTGGTTCTACCTCTACCTCTGGCTCTACGATGGTAGTGAGCGCGTCCCATGTTGCCTCGCGCACGGTCGGCTCGCTTTGGTCAAGGATGCTGCGCAGACTTGAGTTCTGGCACTAATCCGACACAGCGTGACGGATCGTCTCAACGGACTCCGGTGATCGCCGCGCAGGTGCCCCAGGCGCTAAACGTGTTCCCGGATCGCTGATAGAGCTGATAGGCGGCGTCATCCTGGGCTGCAGGCGCTGCAGAGCTTGGTAGCCCCGTCTCTCCAAGGCCAAGCCAGGTCGACAGAGCGAACTGGTAGGCGCCGAAATAACCGTTTCCGGTGTTGAGCGAGTAGTCCGAACTCGATTCGCAGTTGCGGATCGCGGCAAACGCGGCTGCGACGGTTTTCGGTGGAGCCGCGGCTGTATTCACAGAGACAAGCGTGGCCGCAGATGGCGGTCCAGCGGCTGTCCGGGCCTTCGCTGCTGCTGCAGCGGTTGCCGCAGCAGCTGCTGCGGCAACGAGCGCGTTGAGCTGGGAGTTCGCGGAGTCATACAGCGACTGTTCCGTACGGACGGTGGCGAGCACCTGATCGCGTGCCGCGGCGCTCGCGGTTGAGGCCACCTCGGCGGCAGTTGTGGCCCGTTGCTCTCTGACCAGGGTGTATTTCAGGGTTCGCTCGATGGTCTGGAAGTGCGCGACCGACCCGGCGAGGATGTCGGTTGCAACGCCGAGGTAGGTCGAAGAGGATATCTGGGCATTCGGGTTTGAAGACCAGGTCAGGACGGACGAGAACCGGGAGCCACCGGCGACGTAGGCATTGACGAGAGCGCTCTGGATCCCTTTACGGTCCCGCTCGACAAGACGACTGTCGATACGGATCTTGTGACGCGTCCCGATCGCCTCGGCATTTGCCGTCGCGTACGCGGATGACTGTGCGAGATAGACGGAGCTGGTCTGACCGAGACGGGCGTTGTCAAGCGTGAGCTGTGCAGTGATTGCCTGTGCCTTTGCCTTGAGATCGGTGATGTTCTCCGCACCCGCAGCGTCGCAGGCAACGATGGGAATTGTCATCGCGAGCACCGCCGCGATGACAATGGGTTGTCTTCTGGAGCGGTGACGGGTGCGACGTCTGATTGGTCTTTGTCGGTCGAGGATTTTCATCTGGTCCGCGTAAAGGTATGGAGGCGCCCAGCCATCTGAGGGCGCGGTCATGTTGGAAAACCTAGTAGGGGAGACCGGCAATGGCAAAGAAGTCGAGGCCCGGGGCTCGTGATCGAATATTGTCGCTGGTTTGGCCGCATCTTGGCGGTCACATCTGGCCGGTAGGATTGACCAGTGAACGTTGCTGGAGTCATCCTTTCGACCGGGCCAGAGTCGAGAATTTCCCACTCGGGCCGCTCATCTCGTCCCCGTACCGAGGTCCTTGCGCGAGCCGCGCTTGACGCGACTCTTGCCGAGGTCGTCGTCGTTGTCGCGGACCAAAAGCGCGCCGAACTCCTTCCAGAGGGAGTGACCATCTTGCTTGACGAGGGTGGGAGCCAGGCGTCGGCGCTCCGGTGCGCTGTCGACTGGTGCATGCGAGAGGGCCACGAGGCAATCGTCTGCACGACGATCGACCGACAGGCCCCAGGGCTCGACATTGCATTGACACCGGATACGTGGCGCGCGCTTGCATTGAGCACGCTTGGGCCTCTTGTCGTCGCGACAAAGTATGGACGCCACTGCGAAATCTTTCGGGTCGATGCCGACATCTGGCCGGCGCTTCCCCTCGATGGAGTAGTCGCGCGTGCGCTTGACAGCAAGATTGAACTGCTGAGAGAGCTTGAGATCGTCGATCCCCTGGCTGAAAAGGCCCCCGATCCAGCACCTATAACGCCAAAATTGTTCCAAGACGACGAGGTCAGCGCCCTCGATATGCAAAAAGTACGCGATCTGCTAGGTCGCGAGCCCTCTGGCGCATTTGCCGTGGTCGTACGAGATGGAGCTGGGGACCCAGTCGTCATCCGGAATGCTCCGTTTCTATTTGATGGCACACCCATGCCGACTCGCTATTGGCTTGTTGGCAGGCGTGAGCAAGAGGCTGTCGGACGTCTGGAGTCCTCGGGCGGTGTTCGACTTCTTGAGAGTCTGTTCGACCCCGCATTGATCGAAGCGACACATGCGCGCTACGCGAGCGAACGTGATGCGTTGATCGACGCGAGTCACATCGGGCCGCGACCAACCGGGGGCGTTGGCGGGACGCGTCGCGGGTTGAAGTGTCTTCATGCCCATCTTGCGTGGTATCTCGCCGGAGGTGGAGATCCGGTTGGACGTCATGTCGCGCACCTTCTCGCTGACGAACTCAACGGATCAGTCGCCTCGATTGACTGTGGGACGAACTCCACGCGACTTCTCGTACTCGATCGAGATGGATCGGTTCTTGAACGAGAGATGACCATCACTCGTCTTGGACAGGGAGTCGACACTACCAAAGTTCTCGCAGATGACGCGATCGAACGCACCCTCGAGACGCTTCGGCGCTATCGCGAGATTCTCGATCGCCATGGGGTGGTCCGCGTGAGGGCGACAACGACATCAGCAGCTAGGGACGCGACAAATCGCGAGCAGCTCTTTGGTGGGGCAAAGACGATCCTTGGAGTGGATCTCGAACTTCTCGCGGGAGAGGAAGAGGGCAGGCTCTCCTATCTTGGAGCAACGGCTGGGCTTGAAGGCACGAGTGATCCTTGGCTTGTCGTTGATGTCGGAGGCGGTTCGACTGAGTTCATCGCCGGTTCAACAGCGACAACGCAAGAGAACAATGATGTCGCCTCGCTCAACATCGGATGTGTGCGCGTTACTGAACGCTTCCTGCACTCTGATCCTCCGACTCGCGCTGAACTCGAGACCGCGCGTTCAGCGGTCAAGAAGATGATCGAAGATCTGCAAGTACAGATGCCTGGACTCTGTGTCCCAGACCGCTGCATCGGCGTCGCAGGGACGCTCGCGACGCTCGCGACCCGCTCGCAGGGTCTATTGACATATGAGGGCGCGAAGACCCATGGCACGGGCGTCTCGCGCGAATTTGTTGATGCGGAGCTCGCGAGGCTCTCGCGGATGACGGTGACCGAACTGCGTCAGCTCCCAGGTATCGATCCCGCCCGAGCTGACGTGATTGTCGGCGGGGTTCTCGTTGTACAACAGGTGCTTGAGCTGTTTGGGTTCAAAGAGCTGATGTATTCGGAGACCGACATCCTCGACGGCGTTGCGATGAGCCTGCTCCGAAGCTGATGAGCTATTTTGAGCGGCTGCTCTCCGGTGACGTGATGACAAGATCACAGATGCGTTCGACAAAGTCGTCGAGATTGCTGTGATGCGCATCGACATAGGCACGACCGTTCCTCGCGAACTGCTCACGGATCGATCGATCTGAAAGAACGCGTACCGCGTCGAGGAGTTCGCCGTTGTTTCGGTACCAAAGACCAGCATTTGCCGCCCGGACATGCTCTTTTGCCGCTGAGTCATCGGGAACGATGATTGGCGAGTCGAACATCATCGATTCGATTGCCTCCCTTCCAAAGGCCGTCGCCGGACGAAGGTCAATGGTGAAGAGCGCGTGAGCCATCAGTCTCCAGAGATTGACCCGCGAGGGATTTACAGGGAGCGGCAACATGTTGACGTTGTCAGACAACCTCCACTGTTCTCCGTCGACCTCGGCAATTGAGATGGGGAGCACCTCTGGGATCACGTCGTCCGTCGTTCGCCAGTTCTGTTCGGGGAGCTGGCCCCTTTTCACTGTTCCTGCGACGCTGGTCACGATCGCGTTGGTGACAGAGCCTTCGCGAGCGCTTGCTTGGCTTCCAAACCTGCGGATCATCAAGACAAAGGGCTGAAAGAAGCGGACGCCAAAGAGGGTATCGCCGGTAGCCCCGCGATTTACAGAAAGGGCGAGGTCAAGCGGCACAACTGAGCCGACTCGTTCGGGGAATGCGAGCTCGAAACGTCGCAACTCTCCGGGGTCAGATGCAATGACGATGTCAGCTATCTCCATGATTGTGGTGACGGAGCGATCTTTGGTCAACGAGACGCGCTCGCCAAGGGGCATGAAGATGATCCGCCGGTCGTGATTCGCTCTCAGTTGTTGCAGGTCAAAGGGATGTGTGGAACCGATCAGGAGGATCACCTGTGGTGCAAGCTCATCAAGGCAGGCGTTGATGTCACCATCTACGAAAGCGCGCCCGTCGATATGAGAGGTGAGGCAGCCGGGAATCACATCGTCGAGCGAGTCGAGTCCGAGAGCGATGCGAAGCAGCGTTTCCTGTTGTCGATCTTGTAGCACAACAGGAAAGCGATAGATATCGAACACGCTGTCGCGCAACCTATCGGGCATCGATGCCGATGGGTCGAGGTGGATGATGTCGATATGGAAATGGCGCGCCAAAGCTCCGGCTACGAGTCGGATGACGGAGATGGATTCAGTCTCGTCTTCGCCCCACATCGGGGTGATGATCGCGAGATGGCCCAGCGGGCGAGGTGACGCCATCAGTTTAGGTGTGCTCAGTTTTCTTTTTGCTCGTTGTCGATCCGCTCGTCCACGTATTTTGACAGAGAGAGTAGATCCGTGCGGACGAGATCGAGGATCTCTCGTTCGTCATTTCCTGCGACTTCATCGATGCGATACGCGATTGCATCGATCGACTGGGCGAGCGCAGCGCGGAACTCCTGTTCTTCGGTGAAGTACCGGTCGAAGGCGGAGTTCATCAGGCGCGCGACGATTCTCAGAAAAAGTGCCTTCGGGCCCTTGCCCGAACCCGCGTTGTCTCTGGCGGGTCCCATGTCCCATCGGTGATGAAGATGGTGAATGCTCGGGTGGAAATGAATCGCCTCGCGCTCGGTTCGCACGAGCAGTTCGTCGAAGGTGCCCTGAGGAACCCAGTTGCGCGGGTATTCGACCGGAGAGCTGTTGATGATCTCCCTCAGGCGCTCGACAATGAGCTTTGCGTCAATATCGACCTCTCCAGGTAGGTCTTCCATCGGTAGTCCTCCTGCGGTGTAGCGAGCGGGCACCAGTAGCGCCAGTGGCTCAGGTTTTTATTCATATACGGATCACCTGCGATGATCTCGTTCGCCCATCGGGCGACGATGACACCATGTTCGACGAGATCATCGGTGTGGCCACGACTCCGGGACTCGTGATGGATGAGTTCCGCAAGTGGTGTGTACACCACGAGATAACCCTGCC
>DATLTI010000204.1:0-9183 GCA_035533675.1 Acidimicrobiales bacterium
ATCTCATCGAGCGCGACGCCGGCGAGCGAAGCGAATGAGCCGTAATCTCCGCTCGCCGCCAGAGCCATGCCGTCGCGCAAGAGAATGGCGAACCACCACTCGAGGCTGTGAGGGGGCATCTTCAGATCGTCAAAGATCAGCCGCAGGCGTGAAAGGTCCACCAGCGTTTCGTTGACGTCAAAGACAATTGCTTGAGGTCCACTCGTCAGCATCTATTGAGCATTCTTACAGCACCCAACGCAGTGGCGTAGCGACAACGTCGCAAACGGTGGACGTGATCGCTGTGGTTGTCGAAGGGGAACGCGTGACCAGTCTCGTCGACCAGCGAGGGTGAACGAGAGAGGTATCGCGACGCGAGTCTTCATTGTCGGTGGGCTGTGAATCACGTGCGAACAACGCCATGGGAAAAAGCCCCTTCCCAGATGACGGTTCGATTGAGTACGTCCGTCGCAGCGGTGCTTCGACCGTTTGGTATTCCCGGTCGCTCGTCATCTCAGTGACATGGAGTTCTGCTTTAGCGAGCGCCTGGGTAGCCATAGCTAGAGAGCCTCGAGGATGGCGATCACGTCATCAGGCTCGGCTCGCTTGGTGTAGTCAGCGTCCGCGAAGCGCCACGCGACGATGCCGTCAGCACCAATGACGTAGGTCGCCGGCAGCGGTAGGCGGAACGTGGTGTCGCCGTTGGCCGCCGGCAGATCGATGCCGAAGCCCTGATAGACCTCGCGAAGTGATTCGGGTAGTTCGAACACGAGTCCGAAGGACTCGGCTACGTGATTGCCCTCGTCGGAGAGAACGGTGAAGGCGAGGCCGAGTATTTCCGCGGTCGACAGCGAGTTGTCGGGTGTCTGAGGCGAGATCGCCACGAGTGTGGCGCCCGCCGCCATGATCTCAGGGAGTTTGGCCTGGAGGGCGCGTAACTCGGTTGAGCAGTAGGGGCACCAGCCACCACGATAGAAAGCGAGTACGACGGGCCCCTTGGTCAACAATGCGGACAGGGAGACCATAGCCCCGGTCGCCACTGGAAGTGAGAAGTCAGGCACGGTGGCTCCCACGCCGAGACTCGACTCGGCGAGACCCGACGCAGCTATTTGTGCGGTCGCTTGATCCATCACGGACAAATTCTCTTCACCTATGTGAGCCCGCCCCGCCCTATTTTGCTCTTTCAACTGCTGGCCCAAAGTGGTCATGCCTGATTCCTCCTCGTACGCCCGACAGCAATTCTGTAGAGACATAGTGGCAAACACGCCACAACAGTCAGTTATTCCCTCCGGGCGTCCTTGACGACCGGATTCGTGAGTTCCGTCGTAGTGGTGATGAGGTGACAAACACTCGATGGGGTGCAGTCTCTTGTTTCCAGACCCTGAGCTCGAGCGACCAGGTGATCAATGGTGTCTCGCGCTCGACGCAGATCCACGGTCTGTTGGTCGATTTCTTCGCCCCGCCGTATCAGGAGCGCGAGCACGTGAGCACACGGAGATTCGTTGCGGTCACGAAGAGCCACGATGCCGCGGATCTCACCAAGGCGAAGCCCCGACGATTGGCTGGCTCGAATGAAACGCAATCGTTCGACCACATCTGACTCATAGTCTCTGTATCCCGACGCCAGGCGACGTGGTTCGTCGAGCACGCCGATTCGTTCGTAGTAACGAATCGTCTTCACCGAGACCCCAGCGCGCTTGGCGACTTCTCCTATGTGCACGTCTGGATGGTAGCGCTTGACTCTCCCCTGGAGGGGAGGGTTTAGGCTCGACTGAACAGACGTGTCGACGATCGTCAACGACACTCATTGCGGTTCGCCCGAGCGAGTCGCTCCAGAGAGGAACAACATGCCTAGTGCAATCACGTTTGATTTGGCGATTGTGGGTTCCGGTAGCGCCGCGTTCGCGACCGCCATCGAAGCTCGACGCCACAAGGCGTCTGTCGTGATGATCGAGCAGGGAGCCGTCGGTGGCACCTGCGTGAACGTGGGGTGCGTACCCTCCAAGGCCCTGCTGGCCGCGGCCGACGCCCGTCACGTGGCCCTCGCTCAACACTTTCCCGGCATCACGACGTCGGCTGGCCACGTCGATATGACGTCGCTCGTCGCCGGTAAGGACGAGATCGTGTCCGAACTGCGCCGCGAGAAGTATGTGGGGCTTGCCGAACTCTATGGCTTTCGTATCCTCACCGGCGTCGCGCGATTCATCGAAGGTCCCGCGCTTGAAGTGAACGGCGAGCGCATCGAGGCCACGCACTACGTCATCGCGACCGGAGCCGCTCCGTGGGCTCCGCCCATCGTCGGTCTGGAAGAGGTTGACTATCTCACGTCCACCACGGCCATGGAGCTCGATCGCGTGCCCGCGTCGCTCGTCGTGATCGGCGCCAATGCCGTTGGTCTTGAACAGGGCCAGCTCTTCGCCCGACTGGGCGCTGAGGTCACCATCGTAGAGGCGCTCGCGCGTATAGCGCCCTTTGAGGAGCCTGAGATCTCCGAGTCGTTGACCACCATCCTCGGCAGCGAGGGGATCGCCGTTCGAACCGGAGAGACGGTCCGAGAGGTCCAGCGCGAGGGAGAGAAGATCGTTATCTCGCTGGACACGTCGTTGGGTTCCGAGGAGCTGCGCGCCGAGGCCGTACTGGTCGCGACGGGCCGGCGTCCGAGGACCGCAAATCTCGGACTTGAATCTGTCGGGGTGACGCTCGGCGCGCGCGGCGAAGTGGTCGTCGACGAGGAGTTGCGCACGACCAACCCGCGCATCTTCGCGGCGGGCGACGCAACCGGACACCCACAGTTCGTATACGTCGCGGGCCGTCACGGGACCGTCGTGGCGAATAACGCCCTCACCGCGGCGCACCTCACCGTCGACTACCGGAACCTTCCGCGGGTGACCTTCACGTCACCGGCCATAGCGTCAGTGGGAATGACCGACGAGCAGGCCAATGATCTGGGTATCGACTGCGAGTGTCGCGTGCTCCCCTTCGCCTACGTGCCGCGCGCCATTGTCAACCTGGATACCCGTGGGGTCGCCAAGGTCGTCGCCGAACGGAGCACAGGTCGGGTTCTGGGTGTGCACCTGCTGGCCGAAGGCGCAGGTGACGCCATCCTCGCCGCGGTCTACGCCCTCGACGCGGGCTTCACTGTTGAACAGTTGGCCAACGCGTGGACCCCCTACCTGACCATGGCCGAGGCAATAAAGCTGACCGCCCAGTCGTTTACTCGCGACGTAGCGGCGTTGTCGTGTTGCGCATCATGAATGAACTGATGGCGAGGGCGATCCGTGATCACGTCAACGATGCAATCAGGTGTTACTTCAAGAAGTGGATGACAATTTTAGTTCGTTCGTGGTGTTCACAATTCGTTCTTGTTCTTCGCGACTGGTAACCCTTCAGCGATTGCCAGGGCTCCGGCGTAGAAAGTTGCCGCTGGAGCTGCCGTGACCCAGTTCGCGGTGAGTTAGTTCAGCGCATTGTTTGAGAGTCGCAGATTGAGAGAGAAGGAAATCATGGAATCTTCACGAGACTGCGTCGAGAATGAGATCACGGTGTTCACTCAACAGAAAAAGGTTGACGGAAAGATCCAAGGCATTCACAACATTGTCGAGGACGATTGCTGCCGCGTTCATCTGCTCCAGCAGAGATCGGCCGCCACTCGAGCACTGCAGGCCGAAGCGCTGCACATACTTGATGACCGCATGGAACATTGCGTCATCAACACGGTGAAGGCGGACGCCGATGAGAAGGACGCCAAACTTTGCGAGGCGTCCATGGCCGTTGCCCGATTGGTGAAGTCATGAACACGCTCGCCAGCGTGTCGTCGATCGGCCTGGACCTTCTGAGAGCGCTGCGTGAGGGTTTCTTCATGTTTTGGGAGACCCTGTGGGCCCTGGTGCTGGGCTTCACCCTGTCGGGTGCGGTGCAGGCATTCATCTCCAAGGACCAAATGCGCGCCAAGCTCGGCACGCACAATCCCGCGGCCGTTGCGCGCGCCTCGGTCTACGGAATGGTGTCCTCTAGTTGTTCCTACGCTGCTTCGGCTATGTCGAAGTCCCTCTTCGCCAAGGGCGCCGACTTCACGAGCGCCATGATCTTCATGTTCGCCTCGACGAACCTCGTCGTCGAACTGGGGATCGTCATGATCGTCCTGCTCGGTTGGCAGTTCGCCGTGGGCGAGTTCATCGGCGGACCGATCATGATCATTCTGTTGGCGACGGCTGGGGGTCTGGTGTTCAGCGCACCAGTCGTGGCACGCGCGCTCAAGCGCGTGCGCGGAGAGACCGGTGGACACAACCACGAGACGATGACCGGGGTCACGCTCGAGCGTCAGGAGGAACTGGAGTCCGAGCCACTTCGCGAGAAGTTACACTCCCTTTCGGCCTGGTCCGACGCGTCCAATTACGCCGTGGCCGACGTTACGATGCTGCGTCGCGAACTGCTCATTGGCTACACCGTCGCTGGACTCCTCGCCACACTGGTGCCCACCCACGCGTGGAACGTGGTGTTCCTTCACGGCCACGGCTTCTGGACGAGCGTGGAGAACGCGCTCGTGGGCCCCCTCATCGCTGTCATTAGCTGGGTCTGCTCTATTGGCAACGTGCCCCTGGCAGCGGCGCTGTGGTCGGGCGGCATCTCGTTCGGCGGCGTGATCGCCTTCATCTTCGCGGACTTAATCGCGATGCCCCTCATCCTGATTTACCGCAAGCTCTACGGTTGGGAACTCACCCTTCGGATGGTCGCCCTCTTCTACGCGATCATGGCCATTGCCGGACTGGCCACCGAAGGAATCTTCAGCGCGATTGGTGGCGTCCCGAGTCGGCGGAACTTCAGTGTTTCGGCCGCTCACTTCTCGTGGAACTACACCACCTTCCTCAACATCGTCTTCATCGCTGTCGCCATCGGAGTGTGGTGGCTAGCTAGGAACCGTGACCGATTCGGCGGAGGCACCGGCTACGCAATCGATTCTGTCTGTGGTATGCAGGTAAGGACGAACGACGCCCCCGCAACGACCCAACACGGCGACCACACGATGTACTTCTGCTCAGACAACTGCCGCGAGAAGTTCGACGCAGACCCCGATCGTTACTTGCCGTCCAAAAAGGAAAGTGAAGTGAAAACCATGGAACATATACACCACAGCGAAAAGGCTCCCACCATCGATCCGGTTTGCGGAATGACGGTTGACCCCGCATCCGCGGCCGCCCATCGGGTCCACGAAGGCCGCGACGTTTGGTTCTGTTCATTGTCGTGCGCGACGCAGTTTGATGCCGACCCCAGCAAGTTCGCCAAGACGAATTGAGGGGCCTCGCTATTTGGTACTCCTTCGCAGCCCTTCAATGTCGGTTATCGAATTTTTAGCGGTTGTGGTCGCAATATCAATCAAAATCAGGATCACGAAGCCTGCGCATCGCACTGGAAAGTTGGAGTCACTAAGTAGTTTCCAAAACGGCATTGTCGCTTGTCGGTCAGGTTTTGAAGTGTTCCGGTAGTGGGAGCCATGAAGTGAGGCTTCTGGTGACGCGCGACGTTCTACTGAACCAGAGCAGGTGTGGTTGCGAAACGACGAATAATTCGAAAATCTTCGATGTTCCTCCATATCGCCGCGACCATTGGGATCCATCAGCGTGAACGTTCAACTGCTCTCAGTGGGCGTCTCAGTACAGCCTCTCAGTGGGCCGCCCGAGTCTCGATCTCGGCACCTTGATATTAAAAGAAGCTTGCTAGCGGTTGTCGTGGGTCGGTCTCGTCGCGCATGTCGTTTGTTTTCAAGGAATTGTGTTGTCTCATGTCGGTCTCGTCTCGTGGTGTTGCAGAAATATGAGGCCTGTAATGAGGCCCGTCCTGCTGCGTTGCAGCGCTTACGACTAACAGGCTGGGAGGTCCTGGATGATCCTGAGCATCTGAATATTTCATTCGCCCGCATCGTTGACTCATATTGAGTTCTGTTCGACCAGCGTCAACAGTTCCTCTCGCGGAGTTCTCGAGCCACCCCGAAAGTGGCCCCGCCAGGAGGTCGGACTGCCACGGCGAAAGCTTCAAGAGGTTCTCGTCGTAACGCTCGCGTACGAATTCGAAGCGATTCATCACGCCGAGGACTTGGCGACTGGCGGCCTTGGCGTAGGAGCCCTCGTTCATGGCCCAACGCACGGCGGCGATGAATGTGGGGTTGACGCCGAGAATCTCGAGCATGGCGCGAAGGCTCTCTGGGAAACGTTCCAATAGTGTTGTCGCGGGTGCGAGCGGAACGAGCAGCGGCAGTAGCGTTCGCACAGAGGGATCTGACGGGATCAGCACTACGACCGGCTCTCACTTACCAAGGAAGGGACCTAAATTCTGTTGCTCTTTGGGCTGCGTTCGCGGATCGAGTCATCCCAAGGTGGTGCAAACTTGAGGCACCACGCACACAATTCTCGCGACGAAGAAACTCCTCACTCGGGTGAAGCAGCCCATCACTCCAGCCGTCGAAGCTCCCTCAACGTTGCTGGGAAATTGGTACGCCACGGCCATGTTCTGGCGGCCCCAGGTCACAGTCTTCGTCGGTATTGGGGCTAACATTGTCGCGATGGCTCGGATCAACTTGACGAGAAGCAGGGTACAATTTCTGATAAAGAATGCAGGCTGGATGGCGCTTCTCCGAGGTCACGGGAGTTGAGGAATGGAGCAGATACCACGGCTGCCTGAACTGGCGGAGGAGGACGCGCGAGGGTACACCCTAGAGGTCTTCGACCAGATCAAGGAACTATCGGGCGTCCCGATGGTGGCTTTGATTTACAGGCATATGGCGGCTCTTTCGGGAGTGTTGGAATGGGCCTGGGAGACTCTCGAACCCGTAATGGTGACAGGACACCTCCAGGAACAAGCCTGGAGCATTGCGAGAGTCGTCGAATTACCGGCGATTGTACCGATTCCCCTTGTGGCGAGACGCGCGGCAGGAATTGATTTTGAGAACGACGCCGATATCGTCAACTTGCTTGCTGCATTCAACCGGGCGAATCCCATCAATGCTGTTGCTCTAAGATATTTGGCACGGCAACTCGACGCTGGAGAGGCTCCAAGCATTGTAAAGGCTACGCCAATTAGCGAATGGCGTCCTCCGGCGGTTTTACCTGATTTACCGTCGATGCCGTTGTTGGAAGAGATTGATCCACGTGTGTTGGAACTAATCTCGTGGTTGTCCCATCGAGACCAAGGGCGCTATCAGGGCATCTGGCCAAGTTTATATCGTTACCTCGCAAGGCAGCCAACGTTTCTAGCCTTCGCTGCGATCGTCCTACCACCACATTTTGTGAGCATAGATTTAGCCGCCGAAGAAATGCGTAGCCGAATCACACTTGTCGCGGACTCGCTGCCTCTCGTGCACTCTGCGCGCCCGGAAGGCTTCGTAGGGGTTGAATTTGCGCTACGACGGGCAATGGAAGAGTTCTCAACCCTTATACCAGAGATGCTAGTGGTCGGATTGCTACTTGAACGGGCCATGGGACAAATCGCGTAACAGACGACGGCAGATGGGTGGCCATAGAGCACGCGTACCATCGGCGACTTCGAAATAGTCCGTATTCGATCGCAGAAAATGGCCCTTCTGCGAAATCCAACACAGCAGCGGGGCCGAGCGGCGCAAGCCAAGTGATGGGGTCAACTTCAGCTTTCAGTTTGGTTCTCAGAACTGATCGGACGTGAAAACTCTCTTTCCGTGCGTCTCACGTGCCAAATACGTCCTTGCTCCGGCTCTGAGGTAGCGGCCGACTGATTCGCCAACGAGAACGGCCTCACTCGTTCGATGGGTTACACCAGGGTGTGCTGGGACTGCAATGCCCGAGTCGTTCTTCGCGGCAATGGAGACCGAGTTCTAATCGCGGTGCGCGCAGCCCACGAAGAAGCTCGCTCACATCGAATGAAGCCGGCAAATGGATCGATGACCGACACCTTCGACACGCTTCACTCAGCCAAATCTCGCCGGGCACTTTTGAAATGCAATACTCAACGCCAATATCGCTTACTTAAGGTTCTGAGTGTTATTATCGTCTCCTCACGTTACGAGCACGCCTCGTTGATTCAGACGTCGAATCTTCCCTTTGCGAGTTGGGGCGAAGTCTTCGGTGACCAGGTGGTCGCCGCGGCGATGATCGATCGCATTGTCCACCACGCCAAAGTGATCACCCTGAATGGTTCTAGCTATCGGCTGCGCGACTCGGGACTGACCAATCTTCCGTCCGTCACCCTCGGGGCTGTGGAAGAATCATGACAACGGACTGAATCACTTTTCGGTGAGTGCTTTGGCGCAGTTTTCAAAGAGCGTTGACAAACTCGGCTACTGAACAGGGGTCGAGGTCAGGTGTCACCTGCCAGGACTAAGGGCTGAAGCATGGTTTGCAAGAGATGCATGGCAAACAGCTTCACCTTCCTGGATGGCCGGCTGCACATTCCGATAAGGACCGGTTGGAAGCGAGATTGCAGAGTTCAGGAATGCGAGTTGGACAATTTTGAAAGGGAGTTGAGCTAGTGAGTGGACACTCAGTTGCAAGTCATTCCGACTCCGCAATTCTCTTGAGGGCGGCAAGAGTCATCGGGATTCCCTGGTGCGCAGCCATCCTGCGATCGGCAATTTGCGTCGGTGCTTCGTCACCGTAGCGCTCTTTGAATCTGGATATTCCTTCCGGGAGAAACTCCCAGGACTCGGTGACTACGGTGCCCTCATTTGACGAAGCGAAGGTGTAGCCCCAACGAATCCAAGCGCCGCCGACAATGAATGCGAACTCGCGACCTCGCTCGGCCGCTACAACCTCGGAACGCGTTTCCCAAGTCCGCTCCGCAGTTTCATTGCGCCCCGTGAACCAGGCGCCAACGCGAAGTGCGTCGCCCTCGTCCCACCAACAAGCCTTGCAGACGGGACTCCACTCGCCCATGCGAGCAATATCAGCAACCATGTCATAGAGCAGGTGTGCTGGGCGCGCGATCACTATTGAGTCAGAGTATTTGAGGTCTGTCATAACTACATTCTCCCACCCTTGGCATCCATCCTTCGGGACTCGTAAAGAACTATTCGCAATCGTTCGCGTTATGCGAGCGGGCGAGTGGCGTCTATCTTGTTTCGCGATCATTGACTCCAACCATGTGGCGCTCGAATCAATACCGGATCGGGAGCGGACACTGGCCGGCTACGGGACCGGGGAACCGGCCCAGTGCGACCCTCTAACCTATTGCATGCCATGC
>DATLTI010000205.1:0-1079 GCA_035533675.1 Acidimicrobiales bacterium
GAGTCCCAGTCATAGATTGCGTTCAACTTTGAACCAACGAAGCCTAAATTGCCGACCCTCCAGTCAAAGTGGCCAATCACAAGCTCCTTGGTGAGAGCCGCGAGGCGCCGCCGGGCGGACCACGCAAGTTCATCGATCCACGCAGCTCCCCGACTCGTAGCTTCGAAATCAAAACGTGGTGAATGTGGGGTGGGCCAAAGAGACCCACCAGGTTCGCCAAGTATCGCCGGCGAACCGAGACCGTCCCCATCTACGATTTTGCGCCCCGCTGAGATGAGGCGACACAACTCCTGCGCGAGAACCTTGCGCGCCTCAATGTCATGGCCGTTAACAATGTCGCCCGGGATCAATTCCTCAAACGTTGCGATCCCAGCGCCAAACTTCGACGGTCTCACCAATGGTCGCGGCGCCGGTAGTCCCATCAAAGAGAGTTCAAATTGCACGCGCTGAATCGCCGCAAGCCTCGGTTTGGAAGCTCGCCAGTGATGCACTTTCATGACTACTTCTTGTTCATTAAGCCCAACACCGACGACGATGCCGACACTGTGACGATAAAAGATCGGTTCAGGAAAGGCACCGAACTGCTCTTCTAAGAACACCTCCATCCGACGAGCAATCACTTGAGGGTCACCAGTACCGAAGATCTCGCGTTCGAGCACGTCGTCTCCGCTAGCCAATACCTCATTAATAAGTGTGACGAGACGCGGCATTCGTTTAGTGTCGCACAGCCTCAGGCCTGCTGTCGCGTTAGATCTTCAACGCCCCTTCAAAGCACCCCGCGGTGAAGACGCCGGTGCTTGGGGCCAGAAATGTCACGTCGGGCTTCCGACACCAACTAAGCAATAATGGAACATGGGGAATCCTTATTGGCCGTTGTTCGATCTTCGAATCCGGACACAACGCGTCGAGATTCGCCTACCGAGTGATGATGACCTGATAGAGCTCGCGCGACTTGCCTTAAAGGGAGTTCATGATCCGACTCGCATGCCGTTCCTTCATCCTTGGACCGATGAGCCATCGCCTCAGCTCGAACGAGGAATGATGCAGTGGGGATGGCGTCATCGCGCCGAATGGACTCC
>DATLTI010000206.1:0-7301 GCA_035533675.1 Acidimicrobiales bacterium
TCATTAGCGTCCTCCTGACAACGGTTGCATGTTTTGGAATGCTTGGTCTAGCCCTCGGGATGGGCTGGTCCCCAAAACTCGGACTTGACCTTCAGGGCGGGCTTTCGGTTGTCTTCAAGCCAGTTCCCCATCAAGGGCAGAGGCTCTCCCAGAGCACGCTCCAAACGGTTGCGGACATCATGAACAACCGAATAGGGGCCTTTGGTGTCTCTCAACCGAATATCAGCGTGCAGGGCGGCGACATCGTCGTGCAACTCCCCGGTGCAAAGGACGCGAACACCATCGTGAGCGAGATTGGAAATACCGCTCAGCTTTACTTTCGACCCGTGCTCTGTGGGGTGCCGCCTTACGTTCCGGTCAAGTCAACCGTAAAGATAAAGCCTGGTTACTATCCGAACACAGCGCTTTGCAGCGGGGGATACCGCTACACCTCTGCCTATTACACGAGTGCAGGCAATTTTGCGCCGCCGGCGCAATATTTCGAAAACCCGGCATATACGAATTACCCAAGTGCTAATTCGCATAATGACGATCCGTTCAAGCCAATTATCTTGCCGGTGGGCCTTGCCGGAGGGACCGGAGCTGCCCGCTATCTTCTCGGTCCAGCGGTGATCGGTGGCAAGTTGGCCGATGGCACGATCATCAAGAGCGCTACCGCGGGCCTTTCGACGAGTGGACAGTGGGTCGTGAATTTTACTCTCACTGGCAAGGGCTCGACGATCTTCAATGAGATCGCAGCGGCCAACTATCAACAGCTTGTAGCTAATGATCTTGACGGTCAGATCGTTAGCGCTCCAGTCATCAACTCGCAGAGTTTTCCCGGTGGTGGTGAGATTTCGGGTTCGTTCACGCAAGCTTCAGCGTCATTGCTTGCGACAGATTTGAACTATGGCTCGCTACCCGTGCCTCTTGAGCGTCTAACGGAACAGACTGTCTCTCCTACGCTTGGCAAGTCATCATTGAAGGCTGGTCTTCTAGCCGGCCTTCTTGGGCTGTTGCTGGTGATGGGATACACCATCTTCTACTACCGTGCACTTGGCATTGTGGTAGTCACCGGGCTGATCACGACCGCGGCCTTTCTCTATGGACTGATATCGGCCCTTGGCGCGTCGTCATTCGGCCTCACTTTGGATCTCTCTGGTGTGACCGGACTGATTGTCTCGATCGGAATTACTGTCGACTCTTATATCGTCTATTTCGAACGATTGAAGGACGAGGTGCGCGCTGGACGTTCGATTCGATCAGCCGTTGATCGAGGTTTTGTGAGCGCGTATCGCACGATCCTTTCCGCGGACGCGGTTTCATTCATTGGAGCGCTTGTCCTTTGGGTACTCAGCGTGGGAGCCGTTCGCGGGTTTGCATTTATGCTTGGAATCTCTACGCTGATCGATGTAGTTACTGCCTATATCTTCACCAGACCTCTGGTAATCCTTTTGGGACGTAACAGGATCGTGACCGAGGCAAAACGAATCGGAATTGCCAGAGGGCTTGCATCGCATGCCCCTCAGGGAGCGGAGGAACCAGCATGACCTCGCGACGAATTCTTCCGGGTTCAGCAGGAGAAAAGTCGAATCCTTCAGAGCCAACACCGCCACGCGGCTCGGTGAGTTCGACAGTGTCAGACGGGGCTTCAGAGGTTTTTGCAGCGCCCGCGCTCCGTCAGGTGCACAAGAGTTTCTTCTTCCGTCTGTATTACGGGGAGACTTCAATTGACTTTGTCCGTCGAAAGCGGACCTGGTTTGCCATCTCGGCGGCAGTCATCCTTGCCGGTGTGATCTCGCTCGCCACGCAGGGCCTGAATCTTGGAATTGATTTTTCCGGCGGCACGTCATGGACGTTGCAGTCACGAACCATCAGCGTGGCTCAGGCAAAGAACGCCATTACTCCTCTTGGATACGGCGGGGCCGCAATTACACAGCTTGGTAATAACACCAGCAGCACGCGGACCATTAACGTTCAGGCGAAACTTCCTAAGGGACAGACGCCTGCCGCTCAGCAGAGAGATGCAAATGCGGTGGCAGCGGCACTTGCGAAGCTGACCGGACAGAACAACATCAATGCCGTGAGCATCAATGCGGTCGGGCCGACTTGGGGGAGTCAGATCACCAACAAAGCCGAGATTGCATTGTTGGTCTTTTTCATCATGATCGCGCTCTATATCTCGATATTCTTCGAGTGGCGCATGGCACTCGCGGCAATCATTGCGGTCGCGCATGACATCTTGGTGACCGTGGGTATCTATTCGCTCTCAGGCCTGCAGGTCACGCCGGACACGGTTGTCGCGTTCTTGACAATTCTTGGATATTCGCTCTACGACACGATTGTCGTCTTTGACAGAGTACGAGACAACACCAAGAATCTCTCGGTTCGTGACCGGCTCACCTATTCAGATGTCGTGAATCTTTCGATGAATCAGACATTGGCGCGCTCGATCAACACCTCTCTTGTTGCAGTCATGCCAATTCTTGCTGTTTTGGTGCTTGGCGCTCAGATCCTTGGAGCGACAACGCTCCAGTACTTCGGGCTCGCGCTACTCGTTGGTCTTACCACTGGCGCATACTCCTCGATATTCATCGCCTCACCGCTCGTCGCGTTGATGAAAGAACGAGAGCCTCGCTACCAGGAATTGCGCGCAAGGCTTGTGGCTCGTGGTGGGGACCGAGTGCTCCTTAGTCCAGCAATGATTGCAGCAGGATTCGACGGGAGCATCGAGACTCCTGAACGCCGGTCGAGACCGAATGTGAAATCAGCTAGATCAACCACGTCCACCCCGCGACGCAAAGCCGGTCGCGGGCGAGCAAAGGGTGGCCGGCGCTGATAGACGTATCGCTGGCTCGCCGCGAGCCCGAGCTCATGCGCGCCGCTTTGGCGCGAAAGGGAGCAGGGGCCGCCTTTGACCAATTTCTCGAGATTGACCGGCGGTGGCGAGAAGTCCTTGCAAGTGTTGAGGAACTGCGTGCCCGTACTCGGCCAAAAGGTAAACCCACTGAAGAAGAGCGAGCACAGCTGAGTTCCTTGAAAGAGGAGCTACGAGAGCTTGAGAGGGTTCTTGAAGGTCTTGGCAGTGAACGAGACCTTGCGCTCGCTGTTGTTCCGAATCCACCAGATGCGAGCGTTCCAGATGGAACGTCTGAAGACGACTCTGTTGAACTTCGTCGTGTCAACACTCCGCCGAAGTTTTCCTTTGCGCCGCGCGACCATCTTGAACTTGGCGGGTTCGATACCGAAAGAGGTGTTCGGCTCTCTGGAGCGCGTTTTGCCTATCGCATGGGTTCTGTGGCGCTGCTTGAGCTCTCGCTCTATCGCTACGCTCTCGATCTGCTCGTTGACCGAGGATTTTGCCCAGTACTCCCACCGGTTTTGGTACGTGAAGAGGCGATGTACGGAACCGGGTTTCTCCCGACAGATGAAGTCAATATCTATCGAGTCGAATCCGACGGGCTCTATCTTTCAGGTACCTCCGAGGTGGCGCTTGCAGGATTGCACATGAATGAAATCCTTGAGCGTGAAGACCTTCCCCTCCGATATGCGGGGTATTCAACCTGTTTTCGGCGCGAGGCAGGATCCGCGGGAAGAGATACCCGTGGGATCTTTCGCGTCCATCAGTTCGACAAGGTAGAGATGTATCTTTATGTCGAGCCAGAGAAATCAGGCGAGGCCCATGAGGAGATCCTTGCGCTTGAAGAGGAAATTGTCCAAGGGCTTGGACTTGCCTATCGAGTCGTGAATACCGCCGCTGGTGATCTTGGCCCATCGGCAACGAAGAAATATGACATAGAGGCCTACGTTCCTTCGCAGGATCGGTACCGCGAGATCACCTCATGTTCGAACACAACTGATTTTCAGACGCGCCGCCTAAATGTTCGATATCGAGATGATCAGCGACTTCGCCATCCCCACACCTTGAACGGCACCGCCATGACAGCACGATTCTTGATCGCCTTGATGGAGAGCTTTCAAGAGGCCGATGGAGGGGTCGTAGTTCCCGACGTGCTCCATTCTCACGGCGCTCCACAGAAGATTGCTCCGAAAGGTCTCTAATGGGCCTCGATGTCAAAGTGAGCGAGATGATTGACTGGACCTGAGCCAGAGCCGAGCTTCCAATCCACGGCTCCCGCGATACATGAACTGACGTAGCGCTTGGCAAGATCGATGGCAGTGACGGTACTTTCACCCAGGGCGAGCGCAGCCGCGATCGCGGCTGAGAGCGTGCAACCCGTTCCATGTACATTGCAAGTATCGATCTTTGGCTGTTGAAAGAGCTTTACGGTAGTTCCGTCATAGAAGACATCGATCGCATAAGCGCCTTCACGATGCCCGCCCTTGACAAGAGCAGATCGCGCGCCGAGGTCACAGAGTCGCCGCGCAGCCTCTTGCATGTCCTGAATATTCATAACTTTGGTCTGCAGCAGGTATTCCGTCTCGTAGAGATTTGGAGTGATCAGATCAATAAAAGGGAGCAAACGAAGGTATGAGTCGCGCGCGTCTTCAGAGATGAGGCGTGCACCGGTCGTTGCGACCATCACGGGATCTACAACGAGTTTTGCGAAGAGGTGGCTTTCTGCAAGGTTTTGAATGAGGTCAACGACAGCTGCTGTGCCAAGCATTCCGGTTTTGACACATCGCACATCAAAATCGCTTGTCACGGAGATGATCTGACTGCGGATAATTTCTGGATCAAGCAACGCCACCTGTTGTACACCGACGGTATTCTGCGCGGTAACGGCGGTAATGGCCGACGTTCCAAAGACGCCGAAGGCGCCAAAAGTCCGAAGGTCAGCCTGAATTCCGGCACCTCCTCCTGAATCGGAGCCCGCAATCGTGAGCGCGACCGGTGGAGTCATGTAATGAGCTGTGTCATCAGCTTTTTTGCTGGTGCGGGGAGTGCGATATTTCCAGCCTTCCTTCCATGGGGCTCGAAGCGAGGGCGTTGTTGAGCTTTGGGACCCGCCCTGCTCTAAAGGCCGCTACACCACTGCGTACGCCAAGAGAAAACGCTTCAGCCATGCCGACAGGATTTTGTGCGCGCGTGATGGCTGTCGCAACAAGAACGGCGTCGCACCCGAGCTCAAGTGCCTGCACGGCATCAGACGGAGTACCTATGCCAGCGTCGAGAATGACCGGAACTCCTGAATTCGCAACGATGAGTTCGATATTGTACGGATTCAATATCCCCAGTCCGGTACCGATTGGTGCTCCGAGCGGCATCACTGCGCTACAGCCGACTCCTTCAAGCCTTGAAGCGAGGACCGGATCGTCATTGGTATAGGCGAGCACTCTGAACCCGTCATCAACGAGTTCCTCGGCTGCTTTGAGAAGCTCAAATGGATCTGGGAGAAGGCTCTGTTCGTCTGCGATGACTTCTAGCTTTATCCAATCGGTCGAGAGAGCCTCGCGCGCCATTTTGGCGGTGAGTACCGCCTCGCTCGCGGTGAAGCATCCGGCAGTATTTGGGAGTATCGGAACGTTCTGTCTCTCGATGATCTGAAAGAAGGAGCTCTGTTGATCCGGGGATACCCGTCTCATCGCGACAGTTACAAGACTCGGCCCTGCTACTTTAATGACTGACTCAAGAATGTCAAGGTTTGAGATTCCTCCAGTGCCGAGTAAAAGCCGTGACTGGAAGCTTTTGCCTGCAATCGTGAAGTCATCATCGGTCGTGGCTTGGCCCATGGAGTTACGCTATCTCTCCAGCCTGGGCGCGTGCTTTCCGATCTCGTATTCAGCCGCCTGCCTGCGGGGCAAGTACCTCAAAGACGTCGTCACCTCGCAGCATGGAGCTGTGCCACATGGAACGGGGGAGGACCTCGGCATTTTGCGCAACAGCTGTGCCCTTAGCTCCGAGACCAAGGCGACTCATGAGGTCGGCAACCGTTTCACCGGTTGTAAAGGGAGTCGACCGTCCGTTCACTAAAACACAGAGCGATGAGCCTTTCATCGTGTCCTCACTCATGTGGGTCACCGTCAACCATGGTGGACCCGAAAGCGCTCTGGGGAAAAAGGCAACGCGATCTCTGGCATCGCTCCCGACTCGATGAGTTCGACAATGCAGTCAGCGATGAGGGGACTCAACAGCACTCCATGGCGATATCCGCCGAGCGCGTACACGAGACCCTCGAGTGATGCAGCGCCGATGATGGGGGCGTTGTCGCGCGTTGCGGGCCGTAGTCCGACTTCGAATCCTTCAATCTCCGCCTCTGCAATGGCGGGAACCACGTTGATGGCATCTCGAAGCAGTGAGTAGGCTGCCCCAGCGGTAGTGGAAAAAGAGACGCCCTGTTCTTCAACAGTCGCTCCGACGACAACTTTGCCTGAAGAGCGAGGAACTATATAAACCGCAGAGCCGGCAACCAGCGCCCGAACGTTGTAGTGCAGACGAAGCCGCGCATCGCGTTGGTAGAGGCGAAGTATCTGCCCTTTGACTGGGCGGATGTTGATCTCATCGTGCACAGGCAATCCCTCGATGCCTGCGATGTCATAGCCCGCACAAAGAATGATGGAGCCGGCATTGTAAATCTGGCGCGTTGTCGCCACGCCAGTCGCCTGTGTTCCGCTTGAACGGACGCTGACGACGCGCTCGCGGACAATGTTGACTCGCGCTCGCTTGAGCACGTCCGTGAGTGCACTAAGTAGCTGACGATTATCGACCTGGATATCGCCCGGAGCCTCGAGCCCACCACGGACGGTCGGGGCAAGCAATGGCTCCTTAACGCGGACGGACCCACTTCCGTGCCACTCAGATACAAGACCAAGCGCCTCGTAGAGGGGCAGCATTGATCGAATCCGAGCACGATCATTGGAATCAAGCGCCACAAGCAGCGTTCCCGATTTGTTGAGACCCACATGGTAAGCGGTGTGGGATTCGATCTCATTTGCATGGTCGGGCCACCTTCGCGCGGCCTCAACGCTGAGGGCCACCAGCGACTCTTCGCCGTAATTGGCCTCAGTCATTGGAGCGATAAGACCCGCAGCAACGAATGATGCTCCACGGCCAGGAAAAGGGTCGAAAACGGTAACGTCGTGCCCGCGTTGGGTCAACGCAAATGCGGTAGAGAGACCGATCACTCCGGCCCCGACCACGATGATCTCTTTGGTGGACACGGGTTGAATCGTAGTGTTTTCCACCTCGGCGGTCGCTTTGTCGTGTGGTTGCGATGGTTCCAAGCGATTGTCGGATAAAGTATTCACTCTCGGGCCAATGGCGTCCCAGGGCCAAAGTTGACAGCAGATGGGGACCAACCTCTTCATCACGACAAGGGACGCTATGAGTACGAATACGAGTCCAACCGACCTTTACGACG
>DATLTI010000207.1:0-2501 GCA_035533675.1 Acidimicrobiales bacterium
CAGCCTGTGGACACCCGATGGAGAGCGCCCGGTCAACCGGACAGGCGCCAGCTCCAACCCCTCTTCCCCGACCGGTTCAGACCAATCGCGTGGACCAACGGGTGCAGAACATTACCCGGGTGGGGAGATCGACCCAGCCCTAGAGGCCGAGTACCGTGCCGAGATGGAGCGTCTTGAGGAGGAGCTGCTCAGTGCGCCTGTCGGAGACGTCATTGCGAATCACTGTTACGGACTTTTTCAGCTCGCAGCGATGCATCTTGGCCAACAACCCCCTCACCTCGAGGAGGCAAAACTCGCAATCGATGCCCTCGGGGCGATTGTTGAGACGCTCGGCGCACGCATCGGACCCACCGCCACCACCCTCAACGAGGGACTTGCCCAGGTACGACTCGCCTTTGTCCAGATCACGGCCGCGCACGCGGACCCAGAGGACGTTGAGAGCGGAGCCTAACGCCCCGAAAGAGCGGCTTTCTTCGAGTGCTCGCTAGTGCCGCTACCGGAATGAGCAGGTCGGTGTCGATCCGTTCCACAGGACGCACGATGATTGATGCATATGGGTGGATCATGTACAGGCAATCCGTCGAGAGCTGGATCACCGCGGCAGGTCGCGTTGCACCACAGGCGATTGTTCATGCGGACAGATCGATGCCGATTCTGACGCGTTCTCTTCGCGTCCACCGTGTCGAATTGGTCAGCGCGCCTGTTCCGTCGGTGGACGAGCGCGCAGCAACTCCGCGGGCATGAAATCATCCGGTCCGAGGGGAGCTCCGAGGATCTGCTGGCCATAATGGACGGCTGCGGTCCTCATGGTCTCGGGGGTCAACGCCCAGCCCTCCGGCTTGGGCGTGCTCAGGTCCCAGCCGGCCGAACGAAAGAATCCCTCGATCCCCGCGGGCGTGCACATCGTGAGCAAGTCGACGGATTCTGAGGTGAACCGGTAGGCGTGCGGGATGTCGCGCGGCAAGAACACCACGCCACCGGTGGAGAGCTCGTAGCGATCCTTGCCAACCCAGAAAATGCCCGTGCCTTCGAGCATCACGAACATCTCGTCCTCCTTCGAGTGCACGTGGATCGGCGCAGCAGAACCTCTTGGAAGCTGCGAACGCAGGACGACGAGTTGACCGTCGGTGGCCTCGGCGTCGAACAAGACGTTCATCACGCCGCCTCCGATCCACTCGAGACGTTGGTGATCGGCGGCCTGGGCGATGTAGGGAAGGCTCATGGTTGCTCCAATTGAGTTTACTTATGACTAATCCAATTGATCCAATATAAGCTGAATTGGTGAGCGATGTCAAGAGTCCGAAGTCCCCACGCCGTTATGCATCCCGGTTACGGACCGAGCTTGCAGAACGGACTCGGAGTGAGATCGTGATGGCGTCCCTCGAACTGTTCCTCGCGCAGGGATACGTGGCCACGACGGTGGACCAGATTGCCGAACGCGTCGGTGTATCCCGCCCAACTGTCTTTGCGGTCGGCACCAAGGCCCAGCTGTTCAAGTTGGCCCGAGACCGCGCCATCGCGGGTGACGACGACCCGAGATCCATGGCCGAGCGCCCAGCGCACGAGGAGTTCGCCGCAGCCGAGGACCCCGAGACCGCGCTACGCCGATTCGCCCGCCTGTCGGCGGGGATCGCCCGCCGTTTCGCGCCGCTCAACGAGGTGCTCCGCCAAGGTGCAGCTGTCGACAAACAGCTCGCAGACCTCTGGCAGCAAAGTGAAGCTGAGCGGCTCGTCGCTGCCCGAGGTGTCATCAAGATCGTCGCCGCCAAAGGTCCACTCAGATCCGGCCTGGACGACCGTGCCGCAGCGGACATCTTGTGGTTGCTGATGGCTCCCGATCAGCATCACCGCCTCGTTGCCGATCGTGCTTGGAGCAACGCTCGTTTTGAGAGGTGGTACGCAGACACGATGGTCCGACTGATCCTGCCCGAACCTGACAACCGAAACTCAGGACGTCGAGGTCGATCATTTAGCACGAGGGCCTGACTCGATCACCTCGTCTGCCGGTCGAGGCCTCGGGGAGAGCTGTGACAACGTGCGCGTCTCGACGGATCGGTAATCGGCTCTGATGCCGTCGGGACCGGGCGAATGTTGCCGGTCGCGGTGCTAGCAAGGTTCGATAGTGCTCGCCTCAAAGATGCCAAGGTTCACCGGCATGACTCTGAAACGCACCCTGGTGGCTTTTGCAATCGTGCGCGAGCCATCGGCGATCTGCGTGCAGTGAAAGCCGAGCGTCACCGGGTCCCCATCGCGGTTCGCACCCTTGAGCGTGATCGTGCCAAGTCCGGATGCCTCGTCAAAGCCTGCGACCTCTCCGAGATACTCGCTACCAACCAGGAGGCCTCCCGCCCGGTCAATCAAAGCCATTGCTAGGGAACGATCTTTGACAGGGGGAGCTCGAGGATGTCTGTCGCCCCGCGGTCTTTGAGTTCGGGGATCAAGACGTTGATCGCGGACTTGTCGACGACGGTCTCGAGTGCGTATCCCCCATCACCAAACAG
>DATLTI010000208.1:0-16535 GCA_035533675.1 Acidimicrobiales bacterium
CTCCTGGGGAACAACGCCGAGCTGGCTGCGAAGCGAATGGAGGGTAACCGCTTTGAGTGGGTGTCCATCGATCGAAACCGTGCCCTCGGTGGGATCATAGAATCGCGTCACGAGTTTTGCGATGGTGGACTTGCCCGCACCGGTTGCACCGACAAAGGCGATGATCTCTCCTGCGTCGATGTGCAGATTGACGTGCTTGAGCACGGGAACCGCCGGGTCATAGCCGAACGAGACATCATCAAAGTCGATCTTGCCCTCAATGGCGGGGAGCTCGTATGCGTCTTCTGATTCAGAGACCGTTGGCATGGTTTCGAGCAATGTTCGCAGCTTTGTGACAGCGGCCTGTCCCTGTTGGTAGGTGTTGTACAGCTGAACGAGCTGCTGGATCGGCTGGAAGAACGATCCGAGATACAAGATGAATGCCGTCAATACACCAATCGTGAGATGGTGATGCAACACCATGTCGCCACCGATCAACAAGAGCGCGAGCTGCCCACTGAGCCCAATCAGGTCAGAGGAGGCGGTATAAAGCGCAGTGACTTTGGCGCTCGTCCGGTTCGCCGCTCGGTAGTGTCCAACGACATTTCGGTGATGGATGACGTTGTTGCGCTGACGGTTGTATGCAGCGACGATGCGCACTCCCGAAAGACTCTCGGCGATGTCACCAATGACGCCAGCGAGCGTGTCACGCACCCGCAGGTAGGTCCGTGCAGAGGCGGAACGAAACCACAGTGAAGTCGAGATCAATGCAGGGAGCACAATCACGCAGGTGATCAACGCGAGGCGAACGTTGTAGGTGAAAAGGATCGTCGTGACCACCACCATCGTCAGCCCCTGAATACAGAACTGGGCGAGACCGTCTTGAAGAAGCTGCTGGAGCACCTCAATGTCAGCGGTCATGCGCGTCATGATGACGCCCGCCTTCTCTTCGGTGAAGTAATCAAGAGAGAGACGCTGGATGTGGGCAAATACCTTGACACGAAGGTCATTCATCACAAAAGCGGCAAGTCTGCCGGTATTACGAACCCGTTTGCGCTCGACCATCACCGTCAAGATGACCGTCGCGAGATAGACAAAGCCAGTGATGACAATCACACTCAAGTGATGATGTGGATGAGCAGCTGTGCCTATCCCGTCGTCGATACCAATCTGGGTGAGATAGGGGCCGGTCTGGAATCCGATTGTCTCGATCGTGAGAAAGACGAGCGACCACACCGCAATCGACCACCGTGCGCGCACGAGTGACCAGAGCGTCAACCGTCCCTTGTCTTGATTACGGGGGGTATAGACAGCTGTCGGACGGGGATGTTCCGGCTCAGTCGCAACCAGCTTCTCAACTGCAGCCTCAAGTTCAGCAGGGATGCCTGCAAACGGTGCGCCACCAGGTGCTCCATGCGCGCCAGAACCCGGTCCGGTTCCAAATCCCGCGGCCGGGTTGCCACGGATACCGGTCCACATGCCGCCTCCACCAAATCCCATTCCCATTACAGGCCCGCTCGGTTCCCGAAGTCGTCAAGCTGCTCGCCCTCTTTTTCAAGCACACGTGCGAGGACCTCGGCATAGCGACGATCATTCGCGAGCAGCTGTGCGTGCGGACCACTTGCGATAACGGTGCCGTTCTCTACGAGCACGACGCGATCGGCAAGGCTGATCGTCGCGAGTCTGTGCGCAATGATGATCGTCGTCCGGTTCTCAAGCAGTCCAGCCAGCGCATGATGGATGCGCTGTTCAACCTGGACGTCGATTGCACTCGTCGCATCATCGAGTACGAGGACCGGCGGATTCAACAACAACGTCCTCGCAATCGCGATGCGTTGACGCTGTCCTCCTGAAAGTGTGTAACCGCGCTCTCCGACGATGCTCTCATAACCACCGGAAAGCCTTGAGATGAATCCGTGCGCATCTGCTGCTTTGGCTGCGGCAACCACCTCATCCATCGTCGCGTCGGGCCGGCCATAGGCGATGTTGTCGCGAATCGAAACGGAGAAGAGGAATGGCTCGTCGAGCACGATACCGACATTTGCGCGAAGACTGGCAATGGTGAAATCGCGGATATCGGCGCCATCGATCGTGATCGCGCCCTCAGACACGTCGTAAGACCGATTGAGAAGCCGCGCGACCGTCGACTTGCCAGAGCCCGTTCGCCCCACGAGCGCAACAGTCTCTCCCGGAGTCACCACAAGGTCGAAATGGCGCAGCACCGGAGTGCCGTCTGCATAGTGGAAACTCACATCGCGAAAGTGCACATCTCCGCGACAGCTAAGCAGGTCGCGTGCATCTTTCCGATCGACGATCTCGGGCTGGTGATCGAGCACCTCATAGATCCGCTTCGCAGACGCCGAGGCGCGCTGACCATTCATGATGATCATCCCGAGCTGGCGGAACGGGGGTTGGAACAAGAGCATGTAGGCCTGAAAGGTGAACAGCGTGCCGACTCCCATGTGCCCATGGATGACGAGAATCCCTCCATACAACAAGATGATCGCCAATCCGACTCTCGGCAGATTCTCAAGCGTCGGCGCCCAGGTGCCACGGATATCTGCATCCTTGATATAGGCCCATCGCAGCCGGTCAGCAGTCCCAGCGAGCGCAGAGAGTTCAGGCTGTTCTGCCGCGAATGATTTAACGACGCGCACTCCACTGATGTTCTCTTCGACGATCGTTGCAACCTCGGCGAGGCGCGCCTGTATCACCCATGAGACAGGGAAGATTTTCTTTCGCATGATGATGCCGACCGCGAGTGTGATCGGGAGCGAGAGCATCGTCACAAGCGTCAACGGAATGTTGATCATGAACATCTCTGCAAAGGCGATCAGCACTACTGCGCATTGAACGAAAACCGTCGGCGCCATGACAAGATACTGCTGGACAGAGCGGACATCTGAGTTCGCGCGCGAGATCAGCTGCCCGATCTGCACCGAGTCATAGAAGGGAAAGGAAAGTCCCATGTAGTGCTCATAGACATTGTTCCTGAGGTCGTACTCAAACTCATAGGCGGTCGTCAACAACATCCGTCGGCCGGTGTAGTTTGAGATCTCTCGTACCACGATGAGAATCACGAGCATGACTGCAAATTGCGACAGGATCCCGAGGTTCTCTCCAGCGAGCGAACCCGAAATGTGCAATTTATTTATCGCCTGACCAAGGATCTTTGGAATCTGCACCTGAGTCAAAAGAGCGATGAATGACATCATCATCGACCCAATCCACATCGTGCGATGTGACCGCACAATTGGCCATGAGCGCATTACCCAGGACTTCGTCTTGTCAGGATCTATCGTCGCCCTTGGTGGCTCATACAAAGAGATCTCGGCGATTGGCTCAAAATCTCTGTGCGACAGCGCTTCGAAGAACTCCCGATTATCTGCTCCTGTCAGAAGTTGCGCTGGCTTCATAAACCTTGTGCCTCTTTGCGCGCGCGTTGCACAAGACGCGCCACGCGACGTGTGTCAAGAGCGGCGGCCCAAAGCGACAGATCGTCAATCAGCTTGTGTGCCTGTTCCTCGTCAACGAATCCGGCCACGTGCATGAGTCGCTCGGTAACAGACTCATCTGCAGCGACGAGAACGGCTCGACCCTCTTCGGTGAGTTCCAGCGAGACCTTGCGACGATCGAGATCAGAGTGTGACCTGGTGATGAGTCCGCGGTTGACCAGTCCATCGACAACTGCGGTGACGCTCGGTGCGCTGACCTCAAGCTTTCGCGCAAGCATCGTCGATGCCTCCGCTCCATCTGCAAGCTGGAATAACATGCGATACTGCGCAGAGGAGAGATCGACCGTTGCAAGCGCTGCATCCACCTGGCGTCCAAGTCGCGCTGCGGTCCTGGCGACAGTACCTGAGATTTGTTTGTTGGTCACATATTTAGATTAGCAAACTACTTTTCTCGGCTGACCGACTTTCTCAAGGTTCCTCCACGCAACCGGGCTGCCCCGACACCTTCGCGCCAACCGATTCAGATGATCGCTGCTTCCTCTCCGGTCTCAGAGAGGACGGTGAGCTCTGACGCCTCCCACGCGCGCATGCCGCCGGCGAGGTTCATGGTCTTGTATCCGACGCCAGCGAGCGCCTCAGCTGCGCGAGCCGAACGACCACCACCGCGACAGACACAGATGATCACACGGTCCTGAGGGATCTCTTGGTAGCGATTCTCAAGCTCGCCTAGGGCGATGTGGTGAGCAACCGGCGCGTGACCTGCCTGGAACTCGTCATCTTCGCGGACATCAAGAAGGTAACTGCCGTTGCGCAAAAGTTCATCTGCCTCGATCGGTGTTACCTCTTCGAGCTTGTCTGGTTCTGAGGACACTTTTCCTCCAAAGTCTTCTTTGGTCCCACGATCTGGAACGCCCAAGCAGGTTAGTGGCATCTCAAGTTGTCCTAGAGATACGGCCATTTCTATGGGCCTCTCGGCCAAAATTGGCCGCAGACGATGTGTCTATCCATGTTCGCCCCATTACGATCAGACGAGGCAGCCGAGATGCGCTCGACGAAAATCTGGGAGGTCCGTTGTCGTCACAGGAGTCGATTGGTGACACTCAGACCATGAGACCCAGGCGACTCGCGCTGCGCTCACGTGTTGCGCTCCTCGCCATGCATTTCGCCTCTTGGCTCTCAAGAAAGACTGGCCGCGGTGATGGTTCGATCATTGGTGGACGCGTTGCGCTGTTGATCTCTCCCGAGCTGATCGGTGTGCTCGCCAGACATCTCGAGATCGCCGTAGTCAGTGGAACGAACGGCAAGACAACCACCACGAGGCTCCTTGCTGAGGCGCTTGGAGGAATCGGGGTGGTTGCAACCTCACAGACGGGTTCGAACATGCACGCCGGCATCGTCACCGCGCTTGGGAGGCGCGCTCATTACTCGAGAGCGGTGCTCGAGGTCGACGAGGGCTATCTCCCGCAGATCATCGCCGAACTTGACCCACAGGTTGTCGTTCTCCTGAACCTCTCGCGCGACCAACTCGATCGAGTCGGAGAGGTTCGCATGATTGCGAATCGCTGGCGAGCTGCGCTTGGTGATGCCACCGGCGTAGTCATTGCCAATGCCGATGATCCGCTTGTTGTCTTTGCGGCAAGCTCCGCAGCGCGCGTCCACTGGATCGGAATGGGAAGCTCCTGGCGACTCGACGCCTATCACTGCCCGAACTGCAATGGACGCATCACCTATGACGAGGTTGGGTGGTCCTGCACCTGTGGATTCGCACGGCCAACACGCATCCCAGAGATCCGCGGTGACCTGCTCATCTTGGAAGATGGCACCCGCGTGACGCTCGACACGCAACTGCCCGGTGCATTCAATCGTTCCAACCTCGGAGTCGCCGCGATTGCCGCGCGTTGTTTTGGAATCGCGCCAGACGCGGCGATTGCGAGGATGTCTCGCGTGAAAGAGGTCGCGGGCCGGTTTGCCCGGATGCGCATTGGCCGTTCCGAGGCGCGACTCTTGCTCGCAAAGAATCCCGCTGGCTGGTCAAGTCTGCTCGATCTCGCCCGAAATGACGACTCCGCGGTGCTCATCGCGATCAATTCGCGCATCGCCGATGGGTTTGACCCGTCGTGGCTGTTTGATGTTCCCTTTGAACAGCTGCGTGGCCGACGGGTGATTGTCTGTGGCGAACGACGGTTCGATCTTGCCGTGCGCCTGCGACATGCAGAGGTGGATCATACGATCGGGGCGGTTGCCGCGATCGATTCGCTGTCAACAATTGATGTACCGACGATCGACGTGATCGCGAACTACACCGCCTTCCAGGACCTGAGACGCGATCTCGAGCATCCTCGAGAGCACCGAACCTCAACGAAATCGCCTGCACCGGACTCGACCACAGCGCCGACCACTTCGATGCGAGTCGCACCAAGTACCCGGGACCCCCTTCGGATTGTCGTGATCTATCCCGACCTACTTGGTACCTACGGCGATACCGGTAACGGGATCATCCTCTACAACCGAGCGCGCTGGCGAGGAATAGGTGCGGAGCTTCTGCTCTTGCACGCTGACGCCGAGCTCTTGGTCACTGGTGACATCTATGTCATCGGCGGCGGTGAGGACGGCCCGCAGGTGCGCGCCGCAACACAGCTACGAGAACAGAACTTCCAGCGCGTAATTGACAACGGTGCAGTGGTTTTTGGTGTCTGCGCGGGATACCAGATCCTTGGCAATCACTTCCCGGGCGCTGATGGATCGATCCAGCAAGGACTTGGACTGCTCGATGTGACGACCGATCGTTCGAACTCCCCGCGCGCTGTCGGAGAGCTGCTTGGAGACGTCGTCATCTCGTCTTGGAAAGACAGACTCGGCGTGCTGACCGGATTCGAGAACCACGCAAGCCACACGACCCTTGGACCCGGTGTCCAAGCGCTGATGAACGTGAGGGCTGGTGTCGGCAACGGAGCTTCGCTCAGCGATGGTGCCGTACAGGGCCGGGTGATTGGCAGCTACCTCCACGGGCCAGCACTTGCGAGAAACCCCGCCCTCGCTGACCTTCTGCTTGAGCTTGCCACCAACGAACACCTCGAACCACTCGACGACCACGAGGAGGAGGCGCTGCGCGAGGAGCGACTTTTCCGCCTTGGAATAGCCAAATAGAACTCTTCGCGGGGCCTGTACTCCAATAAGAAGAGCAATACAAAAACGCATGGGGTCGGCCGTTGTAGTCTCGTTGCCATGAGTTCCATTGCGGGCGCCCCCGATGTACAGAGCCCGCCACCCCTTGATCTGGCAGTCCGCCGCGTCAAGGGCTACATCGCGCTGACCAAACCTCGCATCATCGAACTCCTGCTGATTACGACGGTGCCGACGATGTTCGTCGCCGCAAAGCACCTTCCGTCGTTTGGCCTCATTCTCCTCACCCTGGTCGGAGGAAGCCTCGCAGCCGGTGGGGCAAATGCAATGAATATGGTCTATGACCGTGACATCGATGCGCTCATGGAGCGCACCAAGCACCGTCCCCTTGTCACCGGTCTCATCTCTCCAAGATCAGCGCTCATATTTGCAATCGGTCTTGAGATAGCGGCATTTGTCGAGCTCTGGCTGACCGTGAACCTGCTCTCGGCAGTTCTCGCGGTCTCGGCGACGGCGTTCTATGTCTTTGTCTACACAATGTGGCTGAAGCGCTCAACGACACAGAACATCGTGATCGGTGGAGCTGCGGGAGCGGTGCCGGTGCTCGTTGGCTGGAGTTCAGTGACTGGTCGAATCGATGTTGCACCGATCATCTTGTTCGCGATCGTCTTCTTCTGGACCCCGCCACATTTTTGGGCACTCGCCGTGCGTTATCGCGATGACTATCGCAGCGCGAATGTGCCGATGCTTCCAGCCGTCGCCGATCTTGACTCGGTGGTGAAACAGATCATCTGGTACACGGTGGCACTTGATATCCTCGTGCTCTCATTCGGGTTTGTTGCCCCGTACGCACGGGTAGAGAAGGTCGTCTACTTCGTCATTGCCCTTGTGCTCGGTGGTGCATTCCTCTGGAAGTCCATGTCGCTTCGAAAAGATGCAAGCCCAAAAAACGCAATGAGCCTGTTCACCTTTTCAATCACCTATCTGACGGTGCTGTTTGTTGCGATGGGTCTCATCGCTGCGATCCAACACCCCTGATTCGCTGTCGCTCTCGAGCAGATCACAACGCGATTCACGACACAACGAAGGTCCCAGAGACACTCCCTGCGCGACAACGAACCGTCGCCTCGGCGGTCCCTGGTTTCGTGCGCGTACCGATCTTCCATGTCCACGTAACATGTCCAGCTTGATCTGCCTGTCGGGATCCAAGTCCACTCGACTCACTGGTCGCGCCACTTGGCAACACCACACTCAATACACAGGTGTCGCGGGCGATCGACGAGGTCGCGCTCAGTGTTTCATACGCGCCAGGATTCACGGCGCGTAACAGAGAAGCGATCCTCACTCCCGCGCCTTGATTGGACAGTGAAACCTTCGTCGGTGTCGAGGTAGTCGTCGAAGCACCGTTCAACGCACCCGAGGCCGATCGAAGTGCCGAGACCCCAGCGGGCCAGCTCCCGAAGACCTCGTGATAGGTCATGACCCAGTCCGTCGCGATCTCATGCTGGACGACGCTGAGGCTCATTGCCCTGTGACAAACAAGATCGTGCAGTCGATTCTCGAGGATGTCCTTGCTGTTGAGATAGCCCCTCGGGTGATCATTTAGCTCTGGCCAGAGATTCGCAGTCGCGTTCGAGCCGCCGAGTTCGAGCGAGATCAGATGATCGATCTCGTACTCTCCCGACGAGCGATGTGTAATCCCGTATTCGCGATAGATGCTGAGCTTTTCAGACCAGGGAACATCACGGACGCGCGCCGAGTATCCCGCCGTACAGATCCTCGCGAGTGAGACGCTGAATCTCGCTCCGGGCGTAAGGCGCAGATTGTTGAGCGGTTCCGCGTGCTCAAAACGAAACGGCGAATTCGATGCAACGACCGGAACGGCCCAACACAACCCGAGTCCAAAGACCAGACCCGTTACAAGAAGACCTCGATGCAATGGCGTTCGAATCTTCATATCGCGATGCTACGTGCTTGGCTCCAGAGATCACGTGGGCCAGTGGTCACAGGAACGAGCTCCGAAGGACTCACCGGCAAAGACCAGATGTGCCTGGGCTGACCAGATGTGCCTGAACTAAATGGACGAGGACTCGCCAAGAAGACCAACCGGGCAGCTGACACCGGTTCCACCAAGTCCGCAATAACCGTTGGGATTCTTCGCGAGATACTGCTGGTGATAGTCCTCGGCAAAGAAAAACGGCTGCGGGGTCGCCAATTTGCTGGCGCTGATGATCTCGGTTGCGAGCGCACCAAATCCCCCAGCCAGAAGACGGTCCCCGAATGTCTTCGCGACCTCGTGAGCGAGACGGTCCTGGTCGTGATCGAAGGTGACGAGCAGCGAGCGGTACTGCGTACCAACATCGTTACCCTGGCGCATCTGCTGGGTTGGATCATGACCTTCGAAAAAGACTTTGAGAAGCACATTGAAGTCCACCTTGGTCGAGTCGTAGATCACGCGCACGACCTCAGCGTGTCCGGTTCTTCCCGAACAGACCTCTTCGTAGGTTGGGTTCTCTGTAAATCCACCGGCATACCCAACCGAGGTGGAGACCACGCCGGGTACGTTCCAGAAGAGTCTCTCGGCACCCCAGAAGCACCCCACGCCAAACATCGCCACTTTGAGCGGCCCAGTAATCACAGGATTAACCGGGCCCTTGAGAACAAGATGATTCGGCGCA
Organism: Acidimicrobiales bacterium; assembly: GCA_035533675.1. Taxonomy (GTDB): domain Bacteria; phylum Actinomycetota; class Acidimicrobiia; order Acidimicrobiales; family Bog-793; genus CAIVND01. The sequence goes on from DATLTI010000208.1 coordinate 9,236, forward strand.
ACCAAAATCTGCTCTCCCCTGCCCTTGAGCGCATGCTCCTGGTCGATCATCACTGGCGTGCGGGCGTGAAAGAACTCCATGGGAGAGAGTCTATGAGCGCGCAATATGTTTCTGACGAATCAGAGCGAGACAGAGGTCCGCGCGACAACCTGGTCGAACGCAGAGTCCGGCAAGATCCACCGGACAGCGAGGAGGAAGTGTGCGAGGAATCCGGCGCGGTAACGACTGTGTGGCAGGCGCGAACTCGCCGCTCGAACGATCACCCTGGCTACGCGATCGGGAGTTGACGCGAACCGCGCCAGCCTGCCCTCGGTCATGTCACTCAATCCTCCGATGGCGGCGAGCTTCATGTTGGCATAAGGATCCACCGCGATATCTGGCGCGATCTCGACAGATGAAATCGCCGTTGCCGCCCAGTGCGTGCGCACGGGTCCCGGTTCGACGAGACTCACGGCGACACCGAATGATTTGGCCTCATATCGCAACGCATCGCTGAATGCCTCGACCGCGTGCTTGGAGGCGTAATACGCGCCACCCATCGGTAACGAGAATCTTCCGCCAATCGATGAAACATTGACGATGCGTCCAAAGTGCTGCGCGCGCATTCCCGGCAACACCAACTGTGAGAGCCTCACAAGGCCAAAGACATTGGTCTCGAACTGATCGATCAGCAGTTTGCGCGGGAGTTGCTCAACTGGTCCATAGACGCCATAGCCAGCATTGTTGACGAGGACGTCGATGGTGCCAAATTGATCTTGGACCGCCTCGAGCGCACGCAGCATCGATTGCTCATCGGTGACATCAAGCTGGTAACAGTGACAGCCTGCCCGCTCAAGGTCAGCAATCGACTCAAGCTGTCGGGCGGTCGCGATCACCGTCCAGCCCTTTTTCAAGAACGCAAGCGCCGAACTCCGTCCAATGCCCACCGAGCATCCAGTGATCATCACCATACGGCGATCGTTACTCACGGATGCGGCGACACCCAGCCAGGATCGAGCTGGCGCAAGAAGGTCGCGCACCGTTCCTCTTCTTCCTGTTCGCCGATCTCGCCGGCGCTCCGGCGAAGTGCCTCGAGTGCAAGGAGAAAGCCGCGGTTGCTCTCATGTTGCCAGCGCACGTACCCGGTGCCGTGCCAGCCAGCGCCGCGCAGCGTGTCAAGCCCTCGGTGATAGCCAACGCGTGCATAGGCATACGCCTCGGTCGCGTCGCGCGCAAGATTGGCAAGTTCGGCCCACGCATCGAGATGGCGCGGATAGCGAGCTGCTACCTGGGCGACCGCGTCGCGTCGCCGGTCTGACGGCTGACTCTTCGCCTGCGCGAGCCCATGTTGCCAATCGGATGGGGCGTCGGGAAGAACTGTCTCTGGAAGACCGCGACTAAGTGATACGGGAGCATGATCGGTCATGGCAACAGTCTAGGCGGGCCAATGATTCCCGGCTCTTTTCCCCACCAGAACGTCAGGGTTGTTCGCGTCAGTCTGTCGAGCTGAGATCTTCAAAGCTCAGCTGCGCGATCATCGGATCAGAGGCCCTGCGTCTCCTGCGCTTTTTCGGCGGGGGCGAACAGCGCTCGGGGGGGAACATCCGGATATTGCGCTGGTATACGCCATCACGCCCAAGTCGCCCACCGAGCACCTCGACAAAACATTCACCCGAGACGGTGTTCTGTACAAAGGCAAGGAACTCAAAACGGCTTCTCTGTCCGGGCTTACCCTTCACGCGGACCTCATCGTGCGGCTCGAGCCCCTGCCAATAGGTAATGCGCGCGAGCGTCGTCGCGATATCTGGTTCGGTTTTGCGGCGTCGCGTCATCGTTGGATTGACGCTACCAACACTTCGTTAGTCGATCTCCAAAATGGAGTATGGGGTGGGAAGCCCACTGCTTTAGCTGTGGGAGGTAGAGGCCCCGCTCGGCTCAAAGAGCCGACACTGACACACCTGATACGTAGATTCTTGTTGTGAACTACCGATCGACAGACAGGGCCATGCACCCAGCGAAGGACCACCTGATTTGGAGCCCCAAATATCGCAAACGTGTGCTCGGTGGTGCACCACTCGAAGTCGTTCGTCGATACGTCGTGCATCAGAGACCTGTGGCTTAGGTGCGACAGATCGAGGTTCGTTACAAGTATCGACTAAGAGTGACTCTGGCGCAGGCATACCAACTCAAGGATGTGTTCGATTCTTGTCGGTTTGTGTGGAACCGAGCGCTTGGCGATTGGACCGATGCGTGGAAGAACGAACAGCGTTCCGTTCAATATGGCGAAGCAGACAGGGCTCTGACACTGCGTCGCAAAGAATTCGACTGGTTACGGGGCCAGCCGTCGATTCCTGAACAACAGGTCGTGCGCGACCTCTATAAGTCGATCGTCGCTTTTTTCGACAAGAAGAACCCGGCCGGAAGGCCGACCTTCAAGAAAAAGGGCACGCACCATTCGGCCAGGTGGACAAAGAACGGATTTGCCGTAAAAGACGGCAGGTTGCATGTTGCTGTTGGCGGCAGCAGGACCGCACTTCGGGTCGTGTGGAGCCGCGAGCTTGCCTCGGTGCCCGCGTCGGTAACCGTCTACAAAGATCGCTGCGGCCACTACTGGGCAAGCTTCGTCTGTCGGATCGAAGTTCCCGAGGAGCGCATCAATGCCACCGGCCGCGCCACCGGTCTTGACGTTGGGCTGACTAGGTTCGCAACGGTCGAAGATGCCGAGCACGATGTGCAAAACCCTCGTTACCTACGTCACGCACAAAAGGCCCTCGCCCGCTCTCAGCACAACATGTCGAGGAAGAAGAAAGGCTCGAAGAACCGAGCCAGAGCAAAGACCCGTCTCGCCCGCCAACACGCCAAAGTGGCATCTCAGCGGTTGGACTTCCAACACAAAGCGGCCCACGGGCTTGTCGCCAACTACGACCAGATCGGAGTCGAGGACCTCCGGGTAAAAAACATGATGGCAAGGTCCAAGCGAGGTGGCCACAGGCGCGCCAAAAGCGGACTGAGCCGTGCGATCGGTGACGCTGGTTGGAGCCAGTTCGTCCGTGTCCTCGAACACCAGGCTACAAAGACCGGTGTCGAGGTTGTGAAGATCCCCGCTGCGTATTTTTCGCAGCGGTGTAGTCAATGTGGGTCGATAACCAAGACCCGCTTGAAGTTGTCCGACCGGGTATTTCGGTGTAGCGACTGTGGTCTCGAGATTGATCGAGATCGCAACGCCGCAAGGAACTTAAACCCCGCTCGTGTTCGTCAAAACCCGGCTGGGCTGTTGTCCGGGCAAGGCGTCGACGGCATGAAGACCAGGGTTCCCGCGAGAACCCTGGCAGCCTGAGCCTTAGAATCCCACGGCTTCAGTCGTGGGAGCAGTCAACGATGCTCTGCCGGTCCAGAGGAGTCAACATGCTCTCCAAGCTCGGCATGCATGCTCTTTTCGATCTTGCGCTCGATGATGAATGCAACAAAAGGAACGAGACCGGCCGAGATCATTACCAATAATCTGCCAATTCCAAATTTCGCCCTGCGTGCGAGGTCTAGCGCTGCGACAAGGTAGATGAGATAGAGATAGCCATGGATCGGTCCAACGATCGCCACCACCGTTTTCGAGTGTCCCCAGATCTGGATCGGGATTCCCACAAAGACGAGGATCAAAAGGCCGGTCCCGACGGTGTAGGCCATGAAGCGGTATCGCTTCAGTGCACCATCCATCGATCGAAATCTTGCTGGCACACTCATTGCCGTCTCCAAGTCTTGGGGCGATCCTGTCGTGATAACTGTTCAAGGTAGTCGTTGTAGGCACCAAGGGTCGGATCCTCTTCGCTCGCTCGATACGACGCCGGTGCCACCTTTTCACCGGCATCGACTGGGCGTTGGCGACGTCGCAAGACACTGAGCCGACGATTTCCATGCGCTTCAGGGTCGTCATGGAGGAAATTCCACCAGACCACGACACCAAATATGGCAAAGGCTGGCCACTCAATGGCGTAGAGATAGCTCAGCGCATTACCTGACATTGCGATCGTCGCCTGCCACCACGCCGCGGCGAGACAGCCTGGAACCCACAGCAGAATCACCAGATGGGCCAGCAGCGCCCGACCACTCGACCAATGGGGTCGTCGCGTTGTGCCGGTGATCATGATCAGGAGCGTAACGGCCCCGAGGAGCCAACCTCATATCGGTACAGCGCCCGTGACCTTGGCGTCATCGCTGGCTCCTCTTTTTGACCAAGCGGGCGGTTATCGAGATGGACATCGAGCTTTTGTGCTGATTCCCAGACCTCAAAGACCCGCACGCGCGAAGGATCTGAACTATCCGCGCTGAAGGTGTAATCAATGCAGCCATCTTCAAGGCGCGAGCGCGCGATGTTGTCCTGGCGCGAGAGAAGAAAGGTCTCTCGATCCTCAGGATCAATCTCGATATAGCCGGCGACGATAATCACTGGTTCCTCATTTCCCAGACTTTGCACAGCAAGCCCAATTGGCCCAACCTAGGTCAGTCGACCACAGAGCCAAAGGGCAGGAATTGCCAGAGACCAACTCTCTTTGTGCCATCCCACCCGGTCGATTCTGCACTAGTTTGTTCCTAACCGGTGCGGTATTGCAGGCACCCTGGATCAGGAGCGTGCATGACAGCCGCATCAACAGCACCACACCCGCTCGCGACTGTCTTTGTTGATGCGGATGACGAGATCGACGCCGATCCTTATTTCGAACTCAAGTCTCCTGGATCGCTTGCACAAAGGATCGTCGTCAGCATTGTCGTCTTTGGTCCCTTCGCCGGTCTGATCGCGGCAGTTGTCAGCCTGTGGGGAGCAGGACTCAAGCCCGTTGATGTGATCACCGGATTGATCTTCTACCTCATCTCCGGACTCGGTGTGACCGTTGGATTCCACCGCCTGCTCACGCATCGCAGCTTTGTCGCTAAGCGCTGGCTGCGCATTGCACTTGCAATTGCAGGATCATTTGCCGTACAGGGATCAGCAACGAGTTGGGTTGCGCTCCATCGCCGCCACCACGTCTACTCCGACCGCCCGGGAGACCCCCATTCGCCAAACCTCACCGGTACATCGCGTGTCGAACGGTTCAAGGGATTCGTCCACGCGCACGCTGGGTGGCTTTACACCGCTGAGTCCGCGAATGCCGAGCGCTGGGCCCCTGACCTCGTCATTGACAAGGACATCAGCAAGGTCTCTGCATACGCCCCGCTTTGGACGGTGCTTTCTTTTGCCCTTCCCGCACTGATCGGACTTGCCGTAAGTGGCACCTTTGCCGGTGGTTTCGAATGCTTTCTCTGGGCCTCTCTGGTGCGCATCTTTGTCTTGCATCACATCACGTGGAGCACGAACTCCCTGTGTCACATGTTTGGAAAGCGTCCGTTCACAACCAAGGACCTCAGCCGGAACTTTGCGCCTTTCGCGCTGTTGAGCTTCGGCGAGGCCTGGCACAACGGGCACCACGCATTTCCAAGTTCAGCGCGACACGGCCTTGACAAGAACCAGTTCGATATCTCCGCACGCGTGATCAAGATCTTCGAAGGGCTTGGACTGGCGACAAATGTGCGCTGGCCAGACCGCGCACGCCTTGATATGCGGCGCGACGCCGATCAGATTACGCGGCGATACGCAAACGCCTCGTTGAAATAAGGCAGGCTGACCCGGCCACTCGAGGGAACGAGCGCCTCGATCTGGTCGATCGCCATCTGCTGGATCTCAGGACTCAGCGACGGGTACACCGACATTGACCGCAGACGGTCCTCAACTCCTGCTGTGTCGAGTTCATGGACATGACTGAACCGGACCTCTTCGACAAATTCGAAGAGCGGTGAGCCATCGATCACCGGCCTCCAGCGTCGATCGGGCGAGTGTGGAACCTCGGGATCCTGATAGCGCAGGAGAAATTGCTCGAGCATCGACTGGATCGGGTTCGACAGGTCCCGCTGATTCCAGACAAGTATCAGGAAACGCCCCGGCTTCAGCACCCGGGCAATCTCCTTGACCGCGACTTCGTCAGCGAACCAGTGAAACGACTGCGCACAGGTGAAAAGGTCGGCACTCGCACTTGCAACCTCGAGATGCTGCGCAACTCCCCCGATGGCGATGACCTCAGGGAGCGCCAGGGAAAGCTGCGCACGCATTTGCTCGACCGGTTCAATCGCGGTCACACGAAGCCCGAGGTTTGCAAGTGCACGGGTGAACTTTCCCGTCCCTGCACCAAGATCAACCGCTACATCGCCGGCCACAACGCCCGTGAGTCCTTGTAGCCATGCAATCATCTCCGCGGGATACTCCGGTCTTCCTCTCGCGTAAGAGCCAGCATTGTTTGCATAACTCTCGGCCTGTTCGTGAATGCTCATTGCTCTCCCCTACGTAAAAGTTCGCGCCTAACCCTCCGAGCCAGCGACAAACATCTCCTCGACCGCGATCTGGCGCGAGAGGATCTTCTGGGAGTGAGCCTGGCGGATGATTGCCTCAAGTGTTGGGCGATTTGCCTCGATGCCATAGGGCATTGGATCTTTCCCAACATACGCGCAGCGATTACGGAGTTCCCTCTCATCGTCACTCAGATCTGTACCACTCGAGATACGCCCGAGGAACGGCTGCTTTGCAAGCACAAATGCACGATAGAGCGAACCTGCAAGGTCGGGATACTGCTCGATCAGGCTGTCTTTGATGACCAGGGTGTGATTGATCGGGTAGATCCCGGTGCTATCAACAAGCGCCCGCTCGACCGCGGCGCGGTCTTTGATCAACGGCTCGATCGCCGGCGATGAGCCCTGATAGATCCCGATCCCTCCGGCGAGTTCGCCGGCTTCGAGCATTCCAGCAAGATCAGCTCCCGGGAGGTACTCGACATTGTGAGGAAGCACGCACTCCTTTACGTGCTCTTCGTCTGAGATGACCCACGTCACCTTGTCAAGATCAACACCATAGGTATCGGCAAGGACCGCTCGCGCCCAGACACCGGTCGTCACCGTATAGGCGCGTACCCCGACCCGTTTTCCCTCAAGATCCTTGGGGTCATTCACTCCCTGTTCGCGATTAACGACGATTGCCCGATGCGGGAAGGCGCGCGCAGGAAAGACCGGGATCGCAGTGAAGGCTTTGTGATACTCCTTTGCCGAAAGATAGGTCGTAATCGCGAGTTCGCAGATATCGAATTCAAGGTTGCGGACCATCTTACGAAAAGCCCCAATGATCGGACCATCGAGTTCGACAAAATCAAGTTCGAAGCCATCAGGCCTGACCGATCCGTCGCGAAGCGGGGCGACGTGGCCGTAGGTGCCAAGCGCGATACTGAGCTTTGTCATGGTGCTCGCCTTT
>DATLTI010000209.1:0-5838 GCA_035533675.1 Acidimicrobiales bacterium
GCGCGTCATCGTCGGTGACGTTGGTGGGGCATTTGGCCAGAAGATCGCAGTGACGCGCGAAGAGACAGCGATCGCGATCGCCGCACGGCTGATCAACCGGCCTGTGAAATGGATCGAGGACCGATACGAGAACCTCGTCGCTGGACCTCATGCCCGTCGCGAGCTCGTTACCGTCTCGGTAGCAACAGAGGATGACGGCACGTTGTTGGCGATGAAGGTCGATCACTTCCAGGACGTTGGTGCGTTCGGCGGAGTCGGTGGCGGGAACTTTGACAAGATGATCCCTGGCCCCTATCGCTGCCCGGTTGTCGGCACACGCACCTCCGCGGTGAGAACAAACACCTCCTCTCGTGCTGCCTATCGCGGGCCGTGGATGATGGAGACGCTGCTTCGCGAGACGATGATGGATATTGCCGCAAAGGGACTTGGGATCGATCCTCTTGAGATCCGCCGTCGCAACATCTTGCATCGGGAGGAGCTCCCGCACACGACCGACTGTGGGCAGACCTATGACCTCATCACCGCCAATGAGACCCTTGAGCGGGCAATCGCACTGTTTGGTTATGAGGATTTCAAGATAGAACAGGCGCGCCTGAGAGACGAGGGCCGTTATCTCGGTGTGGGAATCAGCGTCGTCGTCGAGCCATCGGGGATGTCGGTGCGACGCGTCAGCGATGGCGTTGCGATCAGAGTCGATGCATCGGGAAAGGTGTTTGTCGCGACGGGAAGTGGCTCACAGGGTCACAGCGTCGAGACGACACTCTGCCAGATCATCGCCGATCGTCTTGGCGTTGATATTGCCGATATCAATATTGTCATCGGAGACACCGCGGCGACGCCCTTTGGAGGAACCACCGGAGGCAGCAGAAATGCGATCGGTGGCGGGAACTCTGCGCTCAAGGCAGCGAATGAGCTTCGCGCGAAGATGCTCGACATCGCCTCAGAGGCACTCGAAGCAAGCGCTGAGGACCTCGAGGTGACCAACGGAGTGTTCTCGGTCCGCGGAGTGCCCACCATGACCAAGACCTTTGCCGAGATCGCAGCGATCGCCTCGACTCAAAAGGGAGTTCGAGAGGGGATGGAGCCAGGTCTTGAGGTGCTTGGTCGATTTACCACCGACGTTTCCTCGACGTTTTCCAATGCGACCCATGTTGCGCTCTGTGAGGTCGATGTCCATACCGGGAGGGTTGTTGTCTGTCGGTTCATCGTCAGCGAGGACTGTGGGGTGATGATTAATCCCAATGTCGTCGAGGGACAGATCGCCGGAGGCGTCGTCCAGGGAATTGGCGGAGTGCTCTATGAGGATTTTGTCTATGACAAAGAGGGCAATCCTCTGACAACGACCTATCTCGACTATCTCATTCCCACCTCAACCGAGGTCCCCGAGATTGAATATGACCATCTCGAGACGGCCGCGTTCACCAATCCTGGGGGATTTAAGGGAATGGGAGAGGGTGGAGCAATCGCCGCGCCAGCAGCGATCATCAATGCGGTTGCCGATGCGCTCTCGCCGTTTGGCGTGACAAAGATCACCCGTCAACCGCTCACGCCGCCAAGGGTGCTCGAGCTGATCGACCGGGCGCGTTCTCAATCTTGAGCTGGCGCTGTCTTGTCTCTCATCGTTGACGGGCATAAAACAAACCGACCCACCACCGAGCGCTTGCTCGGTGGTGGGTCGGTCTCAGTATCTCCGTCGACCAGGTGGCCAACGGTTCCCCAGAACTAGCGGTTGTTCAGCGTCGCCTTCAACGCAGCAGCGGGGCTGAACCGTAGTGCCTTTGAGGCAGCGATATTGATTGTCGCGCCGGTCTGAGGGTTTCGGCCAGTGCGCGCAGCACGCTGGCTAATGGAGAATGACCCAAAGCCAGGCCACGAAACCTTGTCCCCGCTCTTTGCCGTTGAGACGATTGAACTGAAAAGTGCACCGATGATCTGTTCGGCCTGGGCATTTGAACAGCCTGCCTCTTCAGCAACCGTGCTTACGAGCTCGCCTTTGTTCACGAGTCCTCCTTTGATCCGAAACCACGGTGGCTCGGTCCCATGAGTGAACATAGACGGAAGAGGGCCGAAATATGGGGATTCTTGGCGTATTCCTTGGCTTTTTTCTGTTTTTGACCAAGCTGCAGTGTTGTAGAACTTATCCACAAGAGCGGCCCAAAGGGCCGTCCCCTAGGTCTCCCGGTGGTCGGAAAACACTCGATGAGCTGGGCGAAGGTAGGCAATCCCCGAGATGTAGGAGAGCACCAGGGCGGGAATCAGGGCGATTTCGGTGGCAATTGTCAGTGGATGGGTCCAGCTCCCCGGCCCGTGACCAAGCAGCAGCAAGGGAAAGCCGACCATCAGGCCAAAGGCGGCCGCTTTGCCGGTAAAGCTCACCTCAAGGCGGAGATGGTCACGGTGTCCGAAATAGACAACGGCGATGGCAACAGTGAGCTCGCGTGCGATGACGATGACCGCAATCCAAAGCGGAATCGCGCCGTAGCTGATCATCGAAATGATCGCCGCGGCGAGGAGCACTCTGTCTGCGATTGGATCGAGCGCGATGCCGAGTGTGGTGACCTGATCAAAGCGCCTTGCGATATAGCCATCGAGAAAGTCCGTTGTTCCTGCTATTGCGAGCACATAGGTCGAGATGATCCGGTCATTGGGACCGAACAACAGATAGAGATAGACCGCGACAAGCACGATCCGCGAACCAGATAGCAGGTTCGGGACCGTCCACAGGCGATCGAGTCCGGTGCGCTCTGATCTCACTTGCTGGCAAGCACCTCGATGTTGGGAATACAGAAGAAACCGTCTTCGGCCTCCATCCAGGTCCTCCAAGCATCGGCGATCAGCTCAAGTTCGTCTTTCTCTGCAAACCCATAGGCAATAGCCTGTTCGGCAAAGGTTGAATGACAGACGCGCTCTGCCCAGAGACCACCCCACCAGAGACGAGACTGCGGATCGGCATAGGTCCAAAGAGAGCCGCTGATCCTGATGTCAGAGAGCCGCGCACGCTGAGCCCAGCCGAGCAGGTAGCGACCGGCGTCTGCCTCGGCATTATTGGCGCGTGTCACCTGGTGATAGAGCTCCATCCAGCGATCCAGGCGAGTGTCCTTGGGAGCCCAGGTAAATCCCGAGTAGTCACAGTCTCGGACCGCAAGAATCCCACCGGGGCGAAGCACGCGTCGCATCTCGAGGAGCGCCGCGACGGGATCACTCAGATGCTGGAGCACCTGGTGGGCATGCACGACGTCAAAGGTGTCGTCGTCAAAATCAAGGTGATAGACGTCTGCTTGGCGAAAGGTGAGGTTTTCCTGAGCGTCGTACTGGTGCTTTGCCTGGTCGATGATCTCGCTTGACGCGTCAATGCCGATCACCTGGCCCTCGGTGAGACATGTGGCAAGGTCAGCGGTGATATTTCCTGGGCCACAACCAACATCTAACAGCGTCATCTCGCTTTGAAGATGGGCAAGGAGATAACCAGCGGAGTTTTCCGCGGTGCGCCAGCGGTGGCTTCGAAGTACAGAGTCGTGATGGCCATGGGTGTAGGTGTCACGCATGGGTCCATCCTTGCAGGGGTGACCCTTCGTCGCCACCACGGTGCCTGACAGAGTGGTTGCGCGCGATGATGCATTCGCATAGGTAAAGGTTGCCGAGACTTTCTAATGTGGTGAGGTGGACATTCCTGAAGGATTCGAGCCGTACACAGCAAGCGCCTCTGCATCGACCTTTGGACCCGTCTTCGAATCGCGCTCCGGAGCGGTTCCCGCCCTTGGAGTGCGCGCGACCGATCAGCACGCAAATTCAACGAGTCGGGTGCATGGAGGGCCTCTGGTCGCACTCGCAGACACCGCGCTCGGAGATTTCGTGAAGTCGATCGTCACCGGCCCGACACTCGCGGAGACGGTCGATATGGATGTGTCGTTCATGGCCGGTGCACGCATCGGCCAATGGATCGAGGTTCATCCAAGTCTTGATCGCAGCGGCCAGTCGCTGATCTTTGACTCCGGAGAGATCCGCGCCGATGAATCGATGACCAGAAAGGTCTCAGCGAAAATTTTCATCCACTATCACTCGCATACCGATCGAGAGGAGAGCACGTGACGAGACAACCAGTTGCTGTAGTGACCGGGGCAGGTTCAGGTATTGGCCGAGCGATCGCTGTTGGACTGAGCAAAGAAGACTATTGCCTCGTGCTCTCAGGGAGACGCGAAGAGACCCTTCGCGAGACGCGTGCATTGATTGACCAAGAGGTGTCGGTCGAACTCGTCGCCGGTGACGTCGGCAGCGCAGACGACGTCGCAGCGCTCTTTGAGAGGGCCATCGAATCGTTTTCCCGAGTTGACCTACTTGTCAACAATGCCGGCGTAACCGCGCCCGCGGTAGCCCTTGAAGAGGTCACCCTCGAACAGTGGCAACGAGTCGTCGATACCAATCTGACTGGAGCATTCCTCTGTACCCAACAGGCCTTTCGCATCATGAAACACCAAGACCCCGCGGGTGGCCGGATCATCAACAACGGATCGATCTCCGCGCACACGCCGCGCCCGAACTCTGCGCCTTACACCGCGACCAAGCATGCGATGACGGGTTTGACCAAGTCGACCTCGCTCGATGGCCGGGCATTTCGCATCGCGTGTGGCCAGATCGACATCGGAAATGCAGCGACGGCATTCTCTGCACCGATGGAGCACGGGATACTCCAACCCTATGGAGCAATTGCCAAAGAAGAACGCATGAATGTCGAGGACGTGGCGCGAGCGGTTGTGTACATGGCGAGTCTTCCGCTCGACGCCAACGTCTTGTTCATGACGGTGATGGCAAACGCAATGCCCTATGTTGGTCGAGGCTAAGAGACAAAAGAGAAATACCTGCGAAGTTCGCGGGCAGACGAACTTGTTGAAGGGGGCCCGAGGTGGATCTCGAGCTACAGGGGAAGACCGGTCTCGTGACTGGTGCAAGCAGTGGCATCGGACGAGGCATCGCACTTGGTCTTGGTCAAGAGGGCGTGCGTCTCGCACTCGTAGCACGACGGACCGACCGCCTCGAAGAGGTCGCGGAGGCAATCGTCGAGGCAGGAGGAGTGCGACCGGAGATCATCGGTGCGGACTTTCTAGATCCCAAATCGCCCGCGGTGATTGCACAAGCAGCCGAGAACGCGCTCGGGGTGATCGAGATCCTCGTCAACAACGCCGGCGGTTCGCGGAGTTTTTCCCTTGCAACAAGTGACGCGGATTGGGAAGAGGCGATGACACTCAACTTTGTCCGTCATCGCCAGCTGACCTCTGCACTCTTGCCAAAGATGATGGAGCACGGTTACGGCAGGATCATCAACATCACCGGCAAGTCCGAACCCGACGGGATCAATGGCGCTTTTGCCGCCAAGGCGGCGATGCATTCGTGGGCAAAGGGTCTCTCGCGCGAGGTCGGAAAATTCGGAATTACCGTCAATTGTGTGCCACCGGGACGCATCATGAGTGAACAGATCCTTCGGAACTACACCCCTGAATATCGTGAGTGGCAGTCTGAACATGAGATTCCCATTGGCGAGTACGGTCAGCCTGAAGATGTTGCTGCACTTGTCACCTTCTTGGCATCTGCACGTGCGCGTTATCTGACAGGGACCGTCATCCCCGTCGACGGTGGACTTCGAAGATACCAGTTCTAGACAATCTGTCCGATTGGCACAGAGAGGGAATCATCATGGATATACGGATCTTCATCGAGCCACAACAGGGTGCAACCTATGAAGAACAGGCGAGATTTGCAGTCGCCACCGAAACAGCCGGTCTCGATGGTTTCTTTCGTTCTGATCACTATCTCTCCATGGGTACAAGCGCGCGGGCAGGGATT
>DATLTI010000210.1:0-3829 GCA_035533675.1 Acidimicrobiales bacterium
GGGCGGTTTCAAGGGGTGAGCGCAACACTTGGTGAGTGACTCTGTTCATTACCACCCACCAAGGAGATTCAATTGGCCGCCCACCTGACCAACGAACAGCGTCAACTGGTCTTTCGACTTCATCGACGCGGCCTCTCCAGGGGCGCCATCGCGAAAGAGATCGGCCTCACGCATCAAGGCATTCACGCGGTGCTGCGCGGACAGAAGCGTGAAGCCCGGCCCGATGAGTGGACGTCTGCTCCTGGACGACTCAGTGTGCACGAGCGCGAGGAGATTCTGCTCGGTCTTCACCAGGGGATCTCCATGCGGGCGATCGCTCGAACCCTTGGTCGCGCTCCCTCAACGGTGACGCGAGAAGTGGCCGCCAACGGCAGACGGGAGAGTTATCGCATCTGGACCACCCACCAGCGAGCGCGCGCTTGCACGAGACGGCCCAAGGTCGCCAAACTCGACGACCCGGTGCTGTGTGAGAAAGTGACGACATGGCTCGAAGAGTTCTGGTCCCCCGACGAGATCTCTCGTCGCCTGGCGCGGGAGTTTCCGAGTGATCCGACCATGCAGATAAGCCACGAGACCATCTACCAGTCGCTCTACGTCCAGGGACGCGGTGAACTACGTCGCGAACTGGCTCGATGCCTCCGTTCGGGTCGAGCGGAGCGCCGCTCCCAGGGCTTCGTGCAAAAGCGCGGCAAGATCCCCGACATGGTGATGATCAGTGAACGTCCCGCCGAGGTCGCCGATCGCGCGGTGCCCGGCCACTGGGAGGGCGACCTCATCATCGGCGCGAACGGACGCAGTGCCGTCGGCACGCTCGTCGAGCGTTCGACGCGGTTCGTGCTGCTGTTGCACTTAGGCAAAGACCGCAGCGCGCTGGGTGTCGAAGAGGCGATGAAGAAGGCCATTGCCACGCTGCCCGATGAGCTGGTGCGCAGCGTCACGTGGGACCAGGGACAGGAAATGGCGAACCACCGATCCTTTACCGTCGCGACCGGCGTTCCTGTCTACTTCTGTGATCCCCACTCACCATGGCAGCGGGGCTCGAACGAGAACACGAACGGACTCCTTCGTCAATACATGCCCAAGGGCACGGACCTCTCGAAGCACTCGGTCGAGGACCTCCAGAGAATCCAACGCAGCCTCAACGGACGACCCCGCAAGACGCTCGACTATATGATGCCCGTGGAGAAACTCGCTGAGCTTGTTGCGCTGACCGGTTGAAGTCGCCAGGCCATACCCTGGAAAAAAATAGGACGATCGCGCTCACTGTCGTAGCAAATATTGCTCAAGGCAAAGATGGGATCTCCTTTCATAACATTAACCATGGTGCTTGGTGAGCATGTGCCAGCAAAATCTTAGACAGAGTCACTGGACACATTTTCAAGGCACAATCGCTTTCCAGATCACCAGTGGCCGGGGAAAATGGATACATGCTCTACAGCGATGGTGCATTGGATGTGACGACGCGCACCTCGTGATCCGTTGATCTACCCATGGGACACAAAGAGGATTCCCTATTCCAAGATCCGTAAAGTCTCGAGAAAACCGCTCACCGTCTACCGGGGCAAGTGGAGGATCTGGGGCTCAGTGGACTTGATCCATCGGTGGAATCTCGGTGGTCGACGACCGACCAAAAAGGAGACGTTGATCCTTCGTGTTGGGGGCAGAGTCCCTCCCAGCATCACGCCAGATGACATCGACAGCGTCAAAATGATCCTCGCGCAGCACATCTCCTCGAACAGGTCCTAGCTGATCATCAGACGAGAGACCAGCACTGCTGTCGGTAACGTCTCCAGGACCGAGAACTACTCGTTGAGGTCCCAACCCGACCAGACCGTGTTGCCAAACGTTATGACTCGAGGTCACTCGCCACTGAGGCAACAGCAGCCACGCTCTGTCCCTCGTCAAGGCTCATCACTCGGACACCAGTTGCATCACGACCCTGCGCAGAGATCTCTCGCACGGGCATCCTTATGACGACGCCCGAAGACGAGGCAATCAAAAGCTCCTGATCGATATTTGCCATCAGTGCCGCGACAACGTAGCCGCGCTTGGCGGTGAGTTTGATCCCACGCACTCCCTGACCACCTCGACCCTGCACGTTGAAATGCTCAAGCTTTGTGCGCTTGCCAAATCCTTCATCGGTCACGATCAAAAGATCCGCATCATCAACACCTACATCGCATGAGACAACTTCGTCCCCGGCACGAAGGCGAATACCTCGCACTCCAGCAGCACTACGTCCCATCGACCGGACATCTGAGGTCTTGAAACGAATCGTCGTTCCATTTCGCGTCACCATGAACACATCATCATCTGCTCCGGTCGGCAGGACCCGGACTAACTCATCGTTATCCCGAAGATTGATCGCAATGAAACCCTCTCGACGTGACTTGTCATATTCACTAAACGGTGTCTTCTTGACAACGCCAGCTTTGGTGGCAAAGAGCAGATAGCGATCAGGATCAAATGACTTTGTCTCGACGATCGCCTCGATCTTTTCATCTGGTGCGAGTGAGATCAGGTTGACAACTGGAGTGCCGCGCGCATTGCGCTCTTTGACAGGAAGCTCGAAGGCTCGCAATCGATAGATCTTGCCGCGATTCGAAAACAGTAACAGGTGCGAAAGAGCAGTGGTGTGAACGATCTCGACGACAAAGTCTTCTTCTTTCAGCGTTGCTCCGCGCACGCCGCGTCCACCGCGTCCCTGAGCCCTGAACGAATCGGCCGAGACGCCCTTCATGTATCCGGCCCGCGTCAGGGTAATGACGAGCTCATCATCTTCAATGAGATCATCCGCGTCGAGGTTGCCTGGGTCATGGATGATCTCGGTGCGACGAGGTCCAGCAAACTTGTCTCGTATAACGGTCATCTCTTCAGAGATCACATTTCGGAGCCGCACCGGGTCAAAGAGAATCGCCTGAAGATCGGCGATTGTGATCATGAGCTGGGCCATCTCCTCTTCGAGTTCGGTCCGGCCAAGCCTTGTCAGACGCCCAAGCGTCATGTCAAGAATGTGATTTGCCTGATCCTCACTGAACGAAAACGGTTCAGCCATGAGATTCGCTCTTGCTTCGCCTCGATCTGCAGACCCGCGGATCGCGACAATAACCTGATCGAGCATGTCGATCGCTCGAAGCAGGCCCTCGACGATATGTGCACGCGCCTCGGCTTTTTTGAGACGGAACTGCGTTCGGCGAGTGACAACGTCAACCTGGTGCGCGACATAGGCAGTCAGAGCATCGACAAGATTGATCGTGCGTGGAACTCCATCTACAAGAGCAAGCATGTGTACACCGAAGCTCGTCTGCAGCGGAGTCTGCTTGTAGAGATTGTTCAACACGACGTTCGCGTTTGCATCACGCTTGAGCGTGATCACGAGGCGCGGTTTTCCACCAGCTGAGTCATCCTGGATCGCGCTGATCCCCGTTAATTCACCGGAATCGGTGAGTTCGCCAATTCGTTCGGCGATCGTGTCAACAGCAGTTTGATATGGAATCTCTGTAACGACAATTTCGGACCCGCCGCTCTTTGTTTCGCGGATCTCCGCAACCGATCGCATCTTGACTGACCCGCGGCCAGTTCTATAGGCATCGAGAATTCCGGCTCGACCAAGAATGAGTCCGCCCGTCGGAAAATCAGGACCTTTGACAAATGTCATAAGGTCATCAGAGGTCGCGTCCGGGTGCTCAATCAGATACAACGTTGCGTTAATAATCTCACCGAGATTGTGTGGCGGAATATTCGTCGCCATACCGACAGCAATACCCTGCGAACCATTGACCAAGAGATTGGGGAAACGCGCTGGAAGAACAACTGGCTCGTCGTCGGA
>DATLTI010000211.1:0-6312 GCA_035533675.1 Acidimicrobiales bacterium
TGAGCATGTTTCGTTCGATCGACCATGGCTGGTCATTGTCTGGAACGATCCGATCAACCTGATGAGCTATGTGACGTTCGTCTTTCAAAAGCTCTTTGGTTACTCACTCGAAAAGGCAACAAGGTTGATGAGAGATGTGCACGAAAAGGGCCGAGCTGTTGTTGCAACCGGAACGCGCGAGCGTGCAGAAATTGACGTTGCGCGTCTGCATCGACATGGTCTCTGGGCAACAATGGAGCAGTCCGGATGATGGGCGAACCACCAATGCGCATCCGCGCCAACGCGCGAGGTGGCTTTGACATTGAGCTTCCCGAGGAGGAACGAGACCTGCTCGCCGTGCTCCCGAGTCGGATGCTGAGCGCGCTTGAGGTGCTTGGAGACCCCGAGGCGATCGTGCCCGACGAACTGCGCCGCCTCTTTCCCCCTGCATATCCAACCGATGCCTCTGCAGAGAACGCGTATATCCGACTCGTCAGAGAAGACCTGCTTGAACACCATCGCGAGGCCCTTACGCTGCTTCGTGACAGTGCCGAGGCAACGCACCTCGATACCAAAGGGGTCAATGCGTGGCTTACCTCACTCACCGATCTTCGACTCATGCTTGGATCGATGCTCAACATCACCGAAACTGAGATCGAACTCGAACCCAAAGATCCCGATTACTACAACTGGATCTGTTATCACTATCTCTCTCAACTCCAGCATGAGATCGTGACCGTCCTGACCGAGCAGCTTCCACTGCCGCCCAAAGATGCCAGCGAGCGACTGCCCGAAGACCCATGGGGCGAACCCCTCGGAGGGTTGCGCTGGGATGGAACGCCGACGCCGGAGTCGATGTGACAGAGACAACCGCACTGCCTCGGCTCTTGACGCTGATGGGTTCGGGAGAGACCTCCCCGACGATGGTAAAGGTGCATCGATCGATTCTTGAACGCCTTGGTCCACGACCCGTCCCTGCCGTGTTGCTTGATACTCCCTTTGGCTTTCAAGAGAACGCCGACGAGCTCTCGATCCGCGTGAAGAACTACTTTCACGAAAGCCTGCAGACCGTGATCGCAAACGCAAGTGGCATCGATCCCGAGCGTCGAGAGGTCGACGATGAGAGATTCATCAACGAACAACTCACGCTCAACATCAGGAGAGCGCGTTACGTCTTTTCTGGCCCTGGAAGCCCTACGTTTGCACTTCGCAAATGGGAGAGCACCATTGTTCCCCAGCTGCTCGTCGAGAAATTGCGCGAGGGTGGCGCGATCACCTTTGCAAGCGCCGCTGCACTCACCCTTGGCGCGCTGACGGTACCGGTTTATGAGATCTACAAGGTCGGAGAGGACCCGCACTGGCTTCCCGGACTTAATGTCACGACCGAGGCCGGACTCAACGTCGCCGTGATCCCGCACTACAACAACGCCGAGGGTGGAACGCACGACACCCGTTTTTGTTATCTCGGAGAGCGGCGACTAAAAGTACTCGAGGAGCAGATGCCATCAGACTGCTTCGTGCTCGGGATCGACGAACACACCTCCTGTGCCATCGATCTCGATTCTGGAATCGTCACGGTTGGCGGCATCGGTTTGCTGAGCATACGCAAGAATGGAAACACCACGACCTTTGAAAGTGGAGAGGTCCTCAGCATCGACCAACTCATCGATGTCGCATTTGGGAACAATGTTGCGTCGCGTTCGTCGTCACCAGCTGTCACACATCAGGAGACACCGGCGCTCGCTGATCAAGAACACGCGCTGCTCCTTGATGTCGTGCAACAGTCAGAGGGATCCTTCCAGCACGCGCTCAGCGACAACAACGCCCCAGACGCGACAGCAATCATTCTCGAACTCGAGCAATCGATTCATGACTGGTCATCTGATGCAGCAGGGCAGGACGAGATAGCCCGTTCTCGGGCCTCGCTGCGGTCGATGATCACAGAGTTCGGCCAAATCGCCGTAGAGGGTCTCGAGGACCCCGTCAAACGTGTCGCTCCATTTGTTGAGATGCTGATCGCGCTTCGCACGCGCGCTCGCGCCGATCGACGCTTTCAAGAGGCAGACGACATCAGAGACCAGCTCCTCGAGATAGGAGTCGAACTTCGTGATTCTGCCGAGGCGACGACCTGGACGCTCAAGCGCGCGAACTAGCACCTCGCTGTCTATTGCCCTCAATGTCCGCTGGTAGTCTCATATGCCTGCAAACACAAGGCCCCCATCGTCCAGCGGCCTAGGACGCCGCCCTTTCACGGCGGAAACACGGGTTCGAATCCCGTTGGGGGTACCCGGGTTGTTGACCTAAACCCCCCCGTTGCGTTGACATAAGTAGCGAAAATCGGTCACATTCAGGCATTTTGCGGTTGATCGCAGGCAAATCGGTACTTTTTCTCGTCGCGATGTCGAGATCGCAAGGCTCGGGAGCGGAATTTCTTAATATGGACGCGAAACAGCCGCGCCCGAAGGAGCGGCTGTCGATTTTCTGCCGGAGTTGTCCGACTATCAGTCCAGTGCCCGGCGCCCCGTTCCGGCCAGAACAGCACGGCGCGTGCGGAATTTTGGCTCAGTGGCGCGCTTTCGCGCAGGCCGCTGCTTATTGACGACCACCAATGAGCGATCTGCTGCTGACGGCTTCGCCGCACTGAGGAACCGCTCAATCTTGCGGAGATTAGCTGCGAAGATGAGCACCGCGACGAACAGCGTCTGAGCGGCGATACCACGAACTCGCCGTCGCGATTTGTCCCGGAGGTTCTCCCAGGCGCCGTCTTTCGCGATGCCGTTGTACCCCTCGATGCACTGGCGTAATACGGAGTAGATGGCGTGCCACTCGTCGGTCCCATACCTGAGGTCCTGAATCCACCGGAGGCCGAATGCCTCCTCGACGCGGACCGTCTCCGCTGAGCAGATCGTGGGAAGACGCTTCGGTGGATTGTTGATAATGGGTAGTGAAGGCCGTGCGTGGAGATTCGGCTTGTTCTCACACTGCACGGTTGCCCGGATGCCTCCAGCCGCTCTACAGGTGAGCCGAAGTGTTTCGCGGCCGCTCTGATAGTCGTGCACGAGGACTTCGTAGGCTTCGCGCGCCCTGAGCCTTTCCGTGTACACGTCCTTGGAGATGAGGCAATCGCGAAAATCAATCGTCGCGCGACAGAGCAACTCCGCCTTCAGGATTGCCGAGCAATACATCGACCCTTCGAGGACAACAATTCCATGTGCATCTACCTGGGGCTTCCCAAGGTCTGCATCGTTGTAGTCGAACACGAGCTTCCAACCAAGGGCTCGTGCCGGTATCTGGAGATTCTCGGGAAAACACTTTGGAAAATAGTTCCGATCCGCAGCGAGATAGTTCACAGGAAGACCGCGCTCGGCCATACTGTTCAAAACCCGCATCGCGTTCTTGTCAGGCGCCTCACCCGGGCGGTGCAGCGCCATGCCAAGACACAGCCGCGGGAAAGAGCTCTCTAGCCGATAATCGTCCGGACCACAGACAAAGAGAGTCGCCTCCATCGACCAAGACGGAGGTATTTTCATCTCTTTTTTTACGTACCAGCCTCCATCAGGGTCAACGCTCACATATTTCCCGCGCTTGGATGTGCCTCTGGAAAAAAGTGGCACGGGAGTTGCGTCGATAGCTCCCGAACCCTTCCAGCGTCGGCGAACGTATCGGGGGAGGAGGAGAAAACTCAGGTGCACGATGCGATTGGAGATGAGATCAAGTCGTCGGTACGCCTCGGCTTCGAATTCTGGTGTCAAGGACTGCACCTGCGACTTGAACTCCTTCTTGGTCAGGATGCGATTCTTTGGGTTGGGTGAGGGGTCCATCACACTGGCGACCGCGTGGAAAGTTCGTCGCACCCGCTGGTAGGCGGCATCCCAACCGGGACCTCCAGGCTCGACACGCTCGCCAAGGCCGAGTTCACTGCGCATCTCGTCACTGATCTGCCAGTAGAGAACCTTCGTAAAGCGCTCAATGAGCATTTCACGGGCATCGATTGCTGCAAGGCCCATCGCAACAAACAGTGCCGACACACTTACGGCGATTTTCGTCTGAGGGCGACCCTTGCCGATACTCTCGGCTATCCACTCCTCGATATCTTCAATACCAAGCTTTTTCACCAGCCGAATTGCATTGCTCACCATGACGTCGGGAAAGGTGGTGTAGGAGTCCTCCGACAGCGAGCGCCTCAACTTCTCAATTGCTGCCTCAAATACCGCCCGATGCGGGCGCACCGGTTCTGGTGTCACAACCTTCTTCGGTGTCACTCGCCCAGTTACAGGCAGCGCAACTCAGGCCGCCCCGAGAGGATCTTCCAGGCAAGAAGGAACTTTGGCTGATCTTTGTTGCGCAGCGTTATGGTTGAAGTAGACGCCTTCCCAATGTTAATACTGCTCTCGAGACATCCCAAGCGAAAGTAAAGGATCGAGAAATGACGGTCAATTCAGACGACGATATTAGTGTCAGGAAACCAGCAACGGCCGCCGTCGGCTTGCCGGCGCTTCAAGAAACGACGTATTACGCGCGAACCGAGATGGGTCTCACACGAACGGTGAAGACGCTGTTCCGGATGAATCAGGTTGATGGTTTTGACTGTCCGAGTTGCGCGTGGGGCGATCCGAAACCGGGCGAACGAAGCCACGCGGAGTTTTGCGAGAACGGCGCGAAGGCCGTCGCGTGGGAGGCGACGAAAGCTCGTGTCGATCGAGCGTTTTTCGCCCATCACTCCATTGAACAGTTGCTCCAGGAAGATGCTCACATGCTGGAGCACCACGGTCGGCTGACCGAGCCGATGTACCTAGCCCCGGGCGCGAGCCACTACAGGCCGATCTCGTGGGACGAAGCTCTGCAACTTACCGCCGATCGTCTTCGCGCCATGCCAGATCCGAACCGCGCCACGTTTTATACCAGTGGCCGAGCGAGTAATGAAGCAGCCTTCGTCTATCAACTATTGGCCCGGCGGCTGGGAACGAACAACCTACCCGACTGTTCCAACATGTGTCACGAGTCGACCGGCTCCGCTCTCACTCCGACCATTGGCGTCGGTAAGGGTGTCGTCACCTTCGAGGACATCACTGATCACGCCGAGTTGATCGTGATTATTGGTCAAAACCCCGGCACCAATCACCCCCGCATGCTCACCGCGCTCGAGATGGCAAAGAAGCGTGGCGCTCGCATCGTGTCGGCCAATCCGTTACCCGAAGCGGGCCTGATGCGCTTCAAGAATCCCCAAAGCGCTCGTGGCTTGATTGGCGGTGGCACGGAGTTGTCCGATCGATACTTGGCCGTGCGCATAAACGGAGATCTCGCCCTGTTTGCCGGCGTCAACAAAGCGATGTTGGCTCTTGAAGAGAAGGCGCCGGGCACGATCTTCGATCACTCCTTCATCGAGTCGTACTGCGATCGCTTCGACGAGGCGTGTGAAGGATGGCGCGCGCTCGAGTGGCCCGCCATCGAAGAGGCGAGTGGGCTGACGCGTAGAGAAATCGAAGACTTCACTGGTGACGTGGTGGCCGCGAAGAGTGTCATTGTCTGTTGGGCGATGGGTATTACCCAACACCGCAACGCCGTCGCCACCATTCAAGAAATCGTGAACTTCTTACTCCTGCGGGGCAACATCGGTCGCCCGGGCGCGGGTGCGTCGCCTATTCGTGGTCACAGCAACGTCCAGGGGGATCGCACCATGGGCATTTGGGAACAGATGCCCGACACCTTCTTGGATAAAGTGCGTGACGAGTTCGGATTCGATCCACCTCGCGAGCACGGCTACGACACCGTGAACGCGATCCGCGCCTTGCGCGACGGCAAAACTGACGTCTTCTTTGCCCTGGGCGGGAACTTCGTCTCCGCAACTCCTGACACGGCCGTCACGGAGGCGTCGATGAAGAACTGCAAGTTGACCGTGCACGTCGCGACCAAGTTGAATCGCTCTCACCTCTGTCACGGGGACGAAGCGTTGCTACTACCGTGTCTCGGCCGCTCGGAACGCGACGTGCAGGCGAGTGGCGCACAGGTCGTGACGGTCGAGGACTCGTTGGCCATGGTGCACGAATCCAAGGGCCGTCTCAATCCGGCCTCGGAACATCTACGAAGCGAAGTGGCAATCGTGGCTGGTCTCGGCGAAGCGCTCTTTGGTAAGGACATCGGGTGGAGGGACATGTTAAGTGACTATCGGGTGATTCGACGTCACATCGAGCACGTGGTCCCCGGTTTCGACGACTACAACCGGCGCGTCAGCGAGCCGGGTGGTTTCATGTTGCCCCGTGGTCCGCACGACTCACGTACCTTCCCGACCGAGACGGGCAAAGCGCGTTTCACACGCACCGAGTTTGACGTGCT
>DATLTI010000212.1:0-2227 GCA_035533675.1 Acidimicrobiales bacterium
CGATCTTGTCGGTCGTCTCTCGGATGATGTTCTCATCGAGCGTCGCGTCGAATATGACAACTATTTCGTATGGCCGCACTGCGGCTCACCTCCTCCGGACCCAACGCCATAGGGCGGGGGCCCCGATTTTCGGGGCAGGGGTGTAACTGGAGCGCTTATCCTAACCGATTTCACGCGCCCCGAGCTCTGCCTCTACCCTTCGCGATCTGTGCGCTCTCTCGCAGAGCACCCTGCGAGAGAGCCTTCGGTGATTGACCCTTCCAGATGCCTCTACCGCTCGAGCTACCCGCCAAACACCCACAAGGGCACTGGCTCATCCAACTGTTAGTGGTAACTCTCCTCGTCATCTGGGAACGATCCCGACCGCACGTCCGCACTATAGGAGGCCACTGCGTCACGGGCAGCTGAGGCAAGGTCCACGTAGTGCCGGACGAACTTCGCGGCGGGCCGGCTGTTGAGTCCAAGCAGGTCGTGCAACACGAGGACCTGACCATCACAGTCAGGTCCAGCACCAATCCCGATCGTTGGAATGTCGATCGCCTCGGTGACCGTCTTTGCGAGCGATCTTGGCACCCCTTCGAGCACGATCGCGAAGCAGCCACTCTCTTCGAGCAGGAGCGCGTCCTCAAGCAGGGTCTTCGCGGAGGCATCATCGCGCGCCTGGACACGCAGGCCACCCATCGTGTGGATCGACTGCGGGGTAAGTCCGAGATGGCCCATGACGGGAATCTGCGCGTCGAGAAGCGCACGGATCACCGGAATCCGGTTCTTTCCGCCCTCAAGCTTGACCGCCTCGGCGCCCGCGCGAATGAGTGTCGCGGCATTCCTGACGGCCTCTTCGGTCGTTGTGTGATAGCTCATCCACACCATGTCCGCGACGAGCAGCGCAGCGGGGTTTGCTCGCGACACTGCGGCGGTGTGATGCGCGATGTCGGCAATCGTCACCGAGAGGGTGTTCTCCATCCCAAGCACGTTGTCTCCGACTGAATCGCCGACCAAGATGACATCGACGCCTGCCTCATCGACGATGCGTGCAAAAGGTGTGTCGTAGGCCGTGACCATCACGATCGGATATGCACCTCGACGGCGTTTGATTTCAGATATCCGCGGAGCGGTCATCGGTGTCGCCATGTGGTCCACCTCCAGTACCGTCTCGCGCCAGGTGGCTGCAAGCGGCGACTAAAGCCTACCTACTCTTGGAACGCTCTCCCAGCTGGGCGCCTTTCGCTACTCTTCCAAGGGGCGCGCGTCTCCTCGCGGTCACCGAGGAGAACATCCGCACCAGGTGATTCCAACGACAATCGAGACAGACCTCAACGACATAAAAGGCAACCTCTGCACGAATCGAGCGCGCGAGCTGGCGGAGTTCCTTGGTCGAACCGATCGCCCGGCCACTTGAGGGGAGCGAGGGACCAAAGGCAAAGATCACATGACGCAGCTGAGCCTGCTCACATATCGGACAGTCGACCTCGGTCTCGCGACCAAGGTTCGTTCCGACTCTCAGGAGTTCGGTCTGTGCATCGCAGACATCAAGACGCGAGAGCCTTCCCCGCCGATACTCGCGCACGCTCTGATCTCGAGCGAGGCGATATTCCACCTGCCCGAGACCCGTCAGGTCATCGAGCGATGGAGTTGCCTCAGGAGAGCTGGTCACGCCGAAAGGGTAGCCGGAACGCAACTAAACCGGACGGTTTGGTAACGACTCAGTCAGATTCTTTCGATGAGACCTGACCCGCTCCGTCGCGGATCGGCAGCTCCTTGCAACAACAGTTCGGGTCGTCACAGAGCGCCACTCGAATCCCGCGATCCACGAGACATCCACAGCCTGCGCAGTATATTTCCATGCCACCGAGTGTAGGGAGGTCTCGGCCGGAGCAACGGGAAACGACGGGTCGGGTCCCGGATCCAACTAGAGCGCTCGCTGGCCAGACGACGACCCGTAGGGCCCAGACCTCGATGTTTGCCAGCACCTCGTTCCCAGCATGGTTGGTTGTTCGCCAGGTCATGGCGTTGGTGGCGTCGAGTTTTCAGGCACATGTAGCGAATCAACATATCGACTCGATACATCAATCTGCTATGATTGGCTAATGCTCGAATTCGCCATCCTTGGTTTGCTCAAGGAACGCTCCATGCACGGTTATGACCTGCGCAGACACCTGCGCGACGACTTTGGCGTACTTGCAAACCTCTCGTTTGGATCGCTCTATCCAGCACTGTCACGTCTCGA
>DATLTI010000213.1:0-13199 GCA_035533675.1 Acidimicrobiales bacterium
CCGACCTCAGCCGTGTGAAGGCTGCGCTCTAACCACCTGAGCCAAACGCCCGTAAATACGGTTCAACAACGCCTTCGACCGCCCGGGACACGACCGATCGACGCATCCAACTCTATCCCGTGTACTCGAGTGGCTCCTCACGCTGAGAACTACGCGTAGATCCGTCGGCAATTCTCGCGCACGATGTCAAAGTTTTTGGGCGCTGATTCGCGGACCCAGGGAGCGTCAGCGAGTCCTGGTACACCTGTGTTCGGCCCTGTTGGTTGCGATCATGAACTGTTCGCCCACTCACAGTATGGGCAGCAACACTCTCCGGGATTAATCTCACTCTCGGACCGGACAATGCCATGCAGGAGTCGTGTCATACGGAATCTCCAGCGGCGAATTGAAACCGATAGCCTGTATTCGTGGAAACCCCCGAGACAGAGACACCGCCCTCAAGTAATGGACCGAGTCGGCGCACCTTTCCTGAAATCGTCAAGGAACTATGGCACCAAAAGCCTGGCCCTCGGCAACTCAAACCCTCAAATGTGCCGATCACCACAAAGGAGATCGTCAACGGACTCGATCGCCGGGAACTACTTATCGGATCGTTCCTGACAACACTTTCACTTGTACTTGCTGTACTCGGGTATCTCAACGAACGATCATCAACGACGAAGAGCATCCACGCAGGCGCAGTCGATTTCTTCATCACGATGCTTATCGGCGCGTGTCTGATGGCGCTCGGGCTGTTCCTGCGACGCCGGGCGTTGCTCGGTTTCGCGGCATTCCTCTTTGGACTTGAACAGGCCACCTTCCAGTTCCTCCCGGGTGCGCTGATCTACCTCGCGTTTGGTGGGTGGCTGATATATCGCGTTATGCAAAAGGGCAAGGTAGATCGCGCGGCAGGGATCGATCGGGGGACTGTGGACTACGGTCCAAGCGGAAAGGGTGCGATACCACGGCCCTCAAAGCGATACACCCCGCCCAAGAGCGGCAATCGTCGCTCTTCCTAAATAATGACCGACGACAAGAGTGCTAACTCACCAGCCGCGAAAACGCGAGAATGGACATCAAGTTCTTCTCCGAAGAAACCTAATGTTGGTGTGCACTATGACACTGAATGGACGCGTACTCGCCCAGCGACCATTTTGCGCAATGTCGTTTCTACACTTTTCATCGGGCCAATCTCGCGCTTTATCTGCTCGCCATCGGTACATGGATTCGAAGCCATCGCCGGTGAACGACAGCCTTTGATCTTTGCGCCAAATCATGTGAGCCACTTCGACACCCTCGCGTTTCTCTGCGCGATACCAGCGACATATCGCAAGAATATTGTCGTTGCCGCTGCCGTCGACAACTTTTTCAATACAAGATGGAAATGTGTCTTCTATTCGCTTTTCCTATCGACGATTCCCGTAGAACGAACTCGCACGAACCGAAAGAGCGCTGACATCGCGGCGGGATTACTCGATCGGGGCTACAACTTGTTGATCTTTCCCGAAGGGGGAAGAAGTTTCACCGACGAGATGATGGAGTTCCACGGTGGCGCGGCATACCTCGCAAAGCGGTGCAATATTCCGGTGGTGCCGGTCTACCTCCAAGGCGTACGAAAGATCCTTCCGAAGGGTTCTTCGCGCGTGCGTCGAGCATCAATTGACGTCTTTTTTTGCGCCGCGCTGCGTCCATATCCGGGTGCAGATGGCGGAAAACCCGAAGACGCCCGCCGATTCACCATCCGTATCCAAGATGCTCTGGTCGCTCTCGGTGCCAAAAGGGCACCAGAAACTGGCGATTCGTCCGCAACTGAGTGACGCGGGATCCGTTCTCTCGAACATCGGCTCGATGACGCAAACCCGGTGAAGTGCCAAACCTGTGCCATAACATGAAGAAAGGGCCGGAGGGGGGATCCGACCCTTTCTTAATGACTCTCCAGAGCGTGGAGGGGGGTCCACTGAGCTCTGGAGTACATATCTAGTATCTGCGATCACGGTGTATGCGTCAAACACATGGTATAGATACTTGCTATCATTTAGATTGATGGACCTCCGCCAACTCCACGCAATCGTCGCGATTGCCGAGCACGGATCGTTCTCAGCTGCAGCAGATGCGCTCGCAACCGTGCAGTCGAACGTTTCGACACACATCAAGAAACTCGAGCGAGAGCTCGGCATGTCACTCGTCGATCGGTCGACAAGTGGCCTCACCGAGGCCGGTCAACTTGTCGTCGAACGCGCCAGACGAATCATCAGCGAACTCGACGCAATGAGTTCAGATGTCACGGCACTTACCCAGCAGGTCGTTGGCACCGTCCGTCTCGGAGTCATCGGCACAGCTGCACGCTGGCTTGTTCCTCAACTTATCGAACTCGCACCGATGCGCCACCCGATGTTGCATCTCGTCTTTGTCGAGGCTTCGACTGTCGGACTTGACTCACAACTTGCATCTGGCCAGGTTGACCTTGGCGTTCTCGGCCTTCCCGCTTCGGGATCTGAGGTACGTACCTTCCCCCTCTTTGAAGAGGATCTGGTGCTTGTCGTACCCCAGTCCCATCCAATTGCAAAACAAGAATTGGTCCACCTCACCGATCTGCGAGGACTCCCCCTCCTTTTACCAACAAGGGGAACCTCGTATCGCGATGAGCTCGATGCTGTCACCAAATCGCTTGGCTTCACCCTTGAACCTCACGCCGAGACTGACAGCATCCGCCTCATCGCGTCACTCACCTTTGAAGGTGCAGGATTTGCCATCTTGCCCTCGGGCGCGCTCTCTGCGCGACGCGAAGGTGAGTGGGCACAGATCCCCGTGGAGGGACTCGCGCCACGTCTCGTCGGCGTCGCCCAGAGGCGACGTGGCTTTCCCGGTGCTCCAGTCCGCGCCGTGCTTGACATTCTTTATGAGATTGTGCTGCAGAGCGATCGCACACCAAATGGCGTCCGCGCGCTAATTACTCCCGAATCGGTCGACCGCATCCAGAAACCGCACCTCTGAGATTGCCGAGTTCTCGGGCGATCAAAATGCGATGCCTCGGTGCGCTGTCATATCCGCGTGGTTTCTGCTTGGCGCCACATCAACCACAACGTGGGTCCCGCCTCCGGAGCCTGCACCTCGCGTTCGACATGGAATCCGTAGCGCTGATAGAAACCGACATTGTGCTCGCTGGAACATTCGAGATAGCTGCCGACATTCATCTTTCTCGCATCCTCAAGAAATGCCTCAATCAACAACGATCCGTACCCGCGCGATTGCACGTTTGGTGATGCTCCGATGGTTCCAAGATAGAGATGGGGTTCTTTTGGATGAAAACCCGCGAGCATGCGCGTCAGTTGTCTGGCAGGACCGAGGCGATCGCCCAATAGCAGCGGAATCCGAAGGTGCGCGATGCGGTCATAGATCGATAGCGGACGCGTCCACGAGCTGATCCACATCGCCGTCGCCTGAAAATCTGCTGTGCTCATGACCACGCCGCGGGGAAGATAGCCATGTCGCAACTGGATTGAGAAGAAGCTTGAAAGATCCCGAAACCGTCTCGTAGGCCGAGAGAAGAGCCAAGCAGCTATCGGATCGTCAAGAAATGCGAGAGCGAGCGGATCTTTTACCGCGCTGACATCTTTTGGGCGTGCGCGAACAATTTCAGACACAACGCGATGTTAATGGCTACTCGCGCCAAACTCTGAAGTGCTCGGTTCTCCGAGAACTGCGCTGGCATGGGCGGCGTTGATTTGTTTGAAAGACTGCGCTCGGCCGGTAAGTTGGAGCCATGACCATAGCCTTTTCCGTGAACTTTGACTACCGCTGTCCATTTGCCCGAAATGCTCACGAGCATGTTGTTGCTGCGTTACGGGCAGGTGCAGACTATGACGCTGCCTTCAAGGGATTCTCGCTCACCGAGGCGCATATCGCAGAGGGTGAGTTGTCTGCTTTTGATGATCCTGGACACCGAGAAGACCTCATCGCACTCGCCGCAGGAATTGTCGTACGCGACCGCTTTCCCGATCATTTCCTTGACGCGCACCTTTCGCTCTTCGCAATCCGCCACGACGACGGAGATGATCTACGTGACGAAGCAGTTGTTCGCGATGCGCTCGCTCGCGTAGGCGTCGACGCTGATCTCATCTTTAGCGAGATTGAGAGCGGGTGGCCAATCGAAACAATTCGCGCCGAACACGAGGCTTCGGTCAAAGAGCACTCGGCCTTTGGAGTGCCGACGTTCATCGCAGGTGACCAGGCAGCCTTTGTCCGCTTGATGACTCGCCCAAATGGGGACGGAGAGCTTGCGAAGAAAACGATAGACAAGGTGCTCGAACTCCTCATCGGTAGTCCTGGGATCAATGAGTTCAAGCACACTTCGGTTCCCCGCTAGCTCTGGCTAAGTCTTCATCAAGAGATCAAAACAAGGGTGGAGCCTTGAGCTCCACCCTTGTTTTGATCTCTGATCCATTGTCGCTACTTGGTGATTGGAAGATCCTCATCGAGTTCAATCGGATCGTCATCGCCGATGCCGGCTCCAATCGGAATATCGATTGCGGGAGCCATCGTCGCCTGACGAACGCGTTCATCAATCTCGATGACAAGTTCAGGGTTATCACGAAGGAACAGCTTGGCGTTTTCACGTCCCTGGCCAAGTTGCTCGCCCTCATAGGTATACCAGGCCCCGGACTTCTTTACGATCGAGAGGTCGACCGCGACGTCGAGAATCGAACCCTCTCTGCTAATTCCAGTTCCGTACATAATGTCGAACTCAGCACTCTTGAAAGGTGGCGCACACTTGTTTTTGACGACCTTGACCCGGGTACGGTTCCCAACAATCTCAGTACCATCTTTGATCTGCTCGACCCGTCGGATATCAAGGCGTATCGAAGCGTAGAACTTCAACGCCCGTCCACCAGGGGTGACCTCTGGCGATCCGTAGATAACCCCGATCTTCTCGCGCAACTGATTGATGAAAAGCGCAATAGTCGAAGAACGGCTGAGGGTTCCCGTAAGTTTGCGCAGCGCCTGGGACATAAGTCGTGCCTGGAGACCAACATGCGTGGCACCCATCTCCCCCTCAATCTCTGCGCGGGGAGTAAGAGCAGCGACGGAGTCGATGACAATGACGTCGATCGCTCCCGAGCGGATCAACATATCGGCGATCTCGAGCGCCTGCTCACCAGTGTCGGGCTGAGAGATCAGAAGCTCATCGATGTCAACACCAATAGCCTTCGCGTAGACCGGATCGAGCGCGTGCTCAGCGTCGATATAGGCACACGTTCCGCCATTGCGCTGGGCCTCGGCAACAACATGGAGCGCAAGAGTGGACTTGCCAGAAGACTCTGGTCCATAGAGCTCAACAATGCGTCCCCGGGGAAGTCCACCGATTCCGAGCGCAAGATCGAGTGACATTGCGCCGGTGGAGATTGATTCAATCTGAAGGTGAAGGTTCTCCCCCATCTTCATGACCGAGCCTTTGCCGAATTGCTTCTCGATCTGGCTCAATGCCGCATCGAGTGCTTTGTCCTTTTCCATCTGCTCTCTCTTTCGCTGTCAATCGCCGTTGCGCCACTGTCGGGCACTCCGTGGTTTGGCAAGTTAAAGTCTGGCTGTATCAGTCCACGAGGCACGGCGACTTAACGACGACATGACGCCCGTTTCGCGAACTTTCATCACTGTAGTTCACGAACACCTGTTCGTGGTGGATTCTAGAATCCCTGTTCAGCGAGCTATGAGTCGAGCAAAATACGACGCATATTCCCAAGTGCAGCAATCGTCGCAAGTTCACGGATTCTCTGACGATCGCCGCTCAGGCGAAGCGCAAGAGATTCGCTCGGCCGCCCATTGACGACAAGTCCGACGAAACAGGTACCGACTGACTGACCCTCCTGCTCATCGGGACCAGCAACTCCAGTGGTTGATATCGCGACGTCACTTCCGAGCAACGAACACGCTCCCTCTGCCATTGCAATCGCCGCAGCTCCTGAGATGACCGGTCCGAGCGGCACGCCGAGTGTCTGGAATTTGACCTGTTCGTTATATGCGACGAGAGAACCCCGAAACCATCTGCTCGCGCCGACGACCGCAACAATTCGCGAGGAGATAAGCCCACCGGTAAATGACTCAGCGAGCCCGAGAGTTAATCCCCTCTGTCTCAATACCTCTCCAAGGGCATATTCCATCGTCTCGTCGTCTACGCCAAAGACGGATTCGCCGAGCAAACCTCGAAGCGCGAGCTCTTCTTCGTCAAGACGGACGCGCGCGACCTCTTCAGTCGCAGCTTTGACCGTGATGCGGACCTTTACTCCCTCGATTCCACTCGCAAGAAAGGCGATTCTGGGCCCATCTGCTCCACCCTGTTCAAGTGCTTCAAATCTTGGGCTGACAATTTCGGCGATCTTTGACTCAGCAACTCCAAAGGTTCGAAGTATTCGGCTTCTGATCGTTGCCGTCTCTCCGGAACGTCGAGATAGGTCTTCAAGTACCGCTCGGGTAACCATCTCTCGCATCTCGTGAGGTACGCCGGGAAGCGCGTAGATCACCTTGTCCCCGATGGGACAGATCAGACCCGGAGCTGAACCGATCACCTGGGAGATGATGCTTGCACCCTCGGGGACCTCTGCCTGCCGAAGATTGTTCTCGGTCATTTCGCGGCCGCGCGACGAGAACATCTCGCGGACTCTTCGCTCGGCCTCGTCGTTGTGTAAAAGTTCAACGCCCATCATCTTGGCGATTGCCTCGCGAGTGATGTCATCCTGCGTGGGCCCGAGTCCTCCGCAGGTAATGACCGCGTCAGACCGTGAAAGCGCATGAGTCAACACATCGACGATCCGGTCGATATTGTCACCGACACGGCTCTGGTAGAGACAGTCGATACCGGTAACTGCTAGCTGTTCAGCGATCCAGGTGGAGTTCGTATCGACAATCTGACCGAGCAGAAGCTCTGTACCAATCGCAACGATCTCTGCTCGCATCTTTCCTCCATCAGCTGTCATGTCCTTGCAACTTCAAGCGAGTCACCGATATCGAGACCGCTTACTTTGAGGTGTTCATCTTTGCCATCATGCGTCGGCCGTCGATGAGATATTCAAGACCTGTGTAGAGCGTCAACGCGGTCGCGATCCATAACAGGGTCTGAGGAATGACGATCGCACGTGCATGAAAGGGCGGAAAGAAGGCGCACCCGATCGCGAAGTCCTGAACAATCGTCTTCCATTTGGCAAGGTTGCGAGCGGGAATCGAGATCTCGAGTCGACTCACTCTCGTGCGGAACACACTCATTGCAACCTCGCGAATCGCGATGAGCACTACTGGCACCAAGGAGAATACGTGCTGTCCGACAAGGACAATCAATGCACCAAGAACGAGAAATTTGTCAGCAAGGGGGTCAAGAAAGGCACCCGAGCTCGTCGTACCAAGCCGCCGGGCAAGATGTCCGTCAAGACCATCAGAACTTGCAAGCGCGATCCAGATCACCCAGAGCCACCATGATCTTGGCCCCAATGCAACAATGCCAAAGGCGAAGACAGGCGCGGCGACCAACCGAAGGAACGTCAGGGCATTGGCTGGTGTCGCGATCGCCGATGGGCCAAAGGTTGGTCTGGTACTTCGTTCGGTACGCGTCATCGCGACACGCGCGCAAACGGTTGGCCACCAATTGGCGAACCAATGAGATCAGGACCCTCTGCAGCGACAATCTCGATCTTTGACATCGTCCCAACAGGGATCCGATCGTCGACCCGAATAATCCCATCGATCTCGGGAGCCTCTCGGAACGAACGGGCGACTCCGGGAGCATCAATCAGACACATCTGTGTCGTCGAAACGAGCTCTCGACGTTTGCGCGCCGTAATCACGTCCTGGAGCTCGGCACATTCACGAAGCCGCTCAAGCGCAAGCTCGCGAGGTACCTGTCCATCAAGACCGGCAGCGAAGGTTCCCTCCTCTTTTGAGTAAGGGAAGAATCCAACCCAGTCAAGATCGGCAGCCTCAAGAAACTCAAGGAGCCGATCGTGGTCATCTTCGGTCTCGCCGGGATAACCGAGGATGAAAGATGACCGGAACGCGGCCGACTCATCGAGTGATCTGATGAAATCGATGCGCTGCAAAAACCGTTCGGCGTTGCCAAATCGTCGCATCCGACGAACGAGCTGTGGAGAAACATGTTGTAACGAGAGATCGAAATACGACACGCCAGTCTCAATGATTGTCTCGATCAAAGCATCCGTCAGCGATGAGGGATAGAGATACAGCAGGCGGACACGCTCAACGAGCGGTGCAACTCTTCGGACGAGCTCGGTGATTGACCCGCGCTCGTCCCTATCGTTGCCGAAAGAGGCCAGATCCTGCGCGACGAGAACGACCTCTTTCACGTCGAGTAACTCCACCTCGCGTCTGATCGATTCGATCGTCCGCGAGGCCTGCGGCCCACGAAAGGTAGGGATTGCGCAGAACCCACAGGCGCGATCGCAGCCCTCGGCGATCTTTACGTACGCCCAGGGAAGATCTGGCTTAGAGCGTGGAAGATCCATGAGCCGATGGCTCTCGGTGCGAAGGGCGTCGGAACGCCAGCGGGGTCCATCCGAGAGCGCGATCGGAACTCCGACATCGGCGACATAATCGATCTCGGGGATCGCTGCAGCAAGCTCCTCTCCAGAACGGGCCGCAAGACACCCCGTGACAACGATGCGCGTGCCATCTTTGCGACCGGCGACAAAGTCTTCGATCGTGTCGATCGACTCCTGCCTCGCAGCATCGATGAACGCGCAGGTATTGACGACGATGACATCGGCATCATCCGCGCTCTTGGCAGGGATCAGCCCGTCAGCAACGAGCGTTCCGGCAATCTTGTCAGAATCAACCTGATTTTTCGGGCACCCGAGCGTCTCTATCCAGTAGTACTCAGGCATGTTGACAGCGTACCAAGCAACTTTGGCTCTCCCTATCCACCCGGAACTGGCATCGCAAACGGCAAAGTGGCCCTCAGGACTCGTTCAACTCGCCATCTCGAGCGACATCGTCGATCCCGAGCGACCGTACATGATCGGCGAGTTCTTGCTGGGTGATCACTCCCTTGCGGTGCAAAGAGATCAGTCTCCGGTGCTCTTTATCAAGATCAACGGGTTGGCTCTCGGCTATCAAGGCCGAGACACGCGAACGCTCGAGCGCCTCAGTCGCCCCATGGATCAACGCCACAAGCTGTTTGGGCCGAGACAGGTCGTGCAACACCAGCGGTTCATTTTGAGCGTTGGTTCTCACTTCGACATCACCGAGTCCGACGACACGCTTGAGCAATGTCTGATGTGAACCAAGATCGATTATCGAGCCAAGCGGAATATCACGAGACACTCGCCTGAAAATTCCAGAGCGAAAGATGAGTCGATTCGAGGTTAGGACAACCTGGGTCGAGCGGAACATCAGCAGCTTTACAAACAGATAGATAAGTGAAGCGAGAAAAAGCACACCGAGAGTTATCCCAAACCAGGTGGGCGCGCTCGTCCAGAGGACAAATCCCGCGCCGAGCCCAGCGAAGACCACCAGAATCACGAAGATATTGGGAGCCAATTTGATCAGATGCGTCCCGCGCTCATCAACGATCGTTTCGCCCTCAAGAAGATGTCGTTTGGGGTAGGTCATTGCTCATCTCGAGAAGATTCAATGCAGATCCGCACGTCAGCGCCTCCCGCTATCCGAGCTTTGAAGAGATGCTCTTTGCGTCTAACAGCAAAGCTCCAGTCGCGCCGGCAGAGGAAAACTGTGCTGATGGACATTCGATGGACTCCAAGAGGAGACGATCGAGAAGATCAGAAAACGCGAGTGGTGGATCAACAAACAGGTGTCTCGAGAGCGAACCGGGAATCGTATTGATTTCGTTGAAATAGATCTGCCCGTCGCCCGCAAGAAAGTCGATCCGCGCAACACCCCGTACGCCGAGCGCTCTTGAAGTGATCGTGGCATCGTTACGAATGCGATCTGCGTGCTCGGCAGAGATCCGAGCGGGAAGCTCACGAGCGGCAGCATCCATTCCACTTCCACCGACATACTTGTCTTGGTAGTTCAAGATCTCACCCGAGGAGCTTGCCCGCAACGGTCGCTCGATCGCTGAGAGTGTCAAGGACGGGAAGCTGCACAGCGCTATCTGAAGATCATAAAGATCGCTGCGGTAGGGCTCAATCACCGCTCCGCGGCGAAGGTGAACGTTTGCATTGAGACGGGCAATTGCGGTAGCGAGATCTGCGACAACGTCAATGCCGATCGAAGACCCACCAAATCGAGGCTTGACAATATACGGTCCCTCAAACGGCAATTTCGTGAGTCCGCTTTGCAATAAGACTCTTGGAAGTGTCACTAATCCAGCAGCGCGGGCAACCTCGCCAGCCGCGAACTTATCCATGCCAAGAGCAGCCGACGCTGCACTCGGTCCCGTAAATGAGACCCCGGCAAGATCTAGTGCTCCCTGAATCGAGCCATCTTCGCCTGGTCCTCCGTGCGTGCAAAGCACCACAGAATCGAGCCCGAGATTTTCAAATTTTGGCGCTACCCTCCCGCGACGAGCGACGAATCCACCGCCTCCGCCAAGGACTAACGACACGGCCTCCGCTCCATGTGGAGCGCCATCGACATAGTCTTTCGCCTCGTTTCGTCCCTCAACGGAGAAAAAGTCGCCGTTTTTTGACCAGAAGATTGAGACAACTCGTTGGTAGCGACCAGAGTTCTGCAGCGCTCGAACCGTCTGGAGTCCGGTCAGGACAGAGACGTCATGTTCTGGAGAGGGGCCGCCAAAGAGCACTCCGACGTTTTTCAGCGAATTGACCATGTGCCAATGCTAGGCACACGCTCCGCGCCAGAGATGCCGCTTTGCAAGATCGCTCGGAAAACATGCAAAACAGATGTTGTGGTTACGCGTAGTGATCGGGCAGGTCATTCTCATAGAGCACAATGTCTTGGTCCGTGAGATTGCTCTTTACCCAGGCGACCGCCTCATCGCGATGTTGAGCAAGAACGAGATGTACCCGTCCAGTTGCCCCAGCGAGAAGTGCCCGTCGATTGGTCCGACCAACGATCAAGATGTCAGTACAGACTGCAGAGGCCTGTTTCGCGAGCTTTCGATTCGCCTGACGTTGGCGCCTGCCAAGCTCGATCATCCCAGGCGTAACCAGGACCCGACGTTGCTTTCTTTGGCCAAGCAGTCCAAGTCGCTCGACCGCTAACTCTGCCCCTGCCGGGTTGGAGTTGAAGGTGTCATCGATGATTGTTACGCCAGTAGAACCTGTCGTCTCTGTAAGTCGATTTTGAGGCTGGTCGAGACGTCTGACCTCTTGAAAACTTTCGACCGGATCGTCGCCGAGAAGGACCGCAACCCCAATCGCGCACGCCGCATTGGTCAGCGCTGGCGGGCGCAGCTCTTCAGCGAGGCGCTCTCTCGCAAGCTGTCGTCCGTGCCGATAGAGGACAATCTCCGCTCCCTCAGATCGCAGACACAGGTCAGCATGTTCGTCAGTCGCCGAGACCACAAGAATTCGCTTGCCCTGTTCGCGCAGTGGCGAAACGAGGCGACGCAGAAGTTCGTCATCGCCGTTAAGCACAACGTCATTGGCGTGTTCAGCGATCTCGGCTTTGGCTGCAAGGGTGACAGAAAGATCCTTGAACCTTTCAAGATGAACCGGTCCGATTGCGGTAATCACCGAGATCCGGGGCGGGATCCACTGACAGAGCTCGCGGATCTCTCCAGGTCCATAGGTTCCCATTTCGGCGATAAATATCTCTGTTCCAGGAACGAGTAGCTCATTCACTGTTCTTGCCAGACCCGCTCTGTTGTTGAAGCTTCGCGGACTCGCCAGTGCGACGTGATGCAATGAGAGCAAATGGGCAACGTAGTGCTTCGTGGTGGTTTTGCCATAAGACCCCGTGATCGCGACGACCAGTGGTTGCACGCGCTGCAGACGCCTGCGTGCCTCAATCACAAACCGATCACTGAGGCGGCGCTCAATGGGAGCCGTGAGCCACAGCGAAAAATCAACAAGCAGCGGGGCAAGCACGAGTAAAAGCGTCGCAGACCGCACCCCGGTATCGCTTGATGTGACCGCGGTGACAAATATCACCGGCAACACCCACAAGAGCGCCGTGGTAATTGCCAGCAGACGAAGACGTCGCGTCCAGACGAGTTTTGAGGTGCGACCTCGAAGCGAGAGACCAAGAGGAGCAATAACCATGAGTAAAGACACCCCGACAGAACTTGCACTCAAGGAGAAAGTTGCCAAGACGAGCAAGAGCGTGAGGAGGAAGATCACGAAGTTGACCAAGGAACTTGACCACCAGCGGAACGCGAATCTCGTCGCCGAGCCCGTCAGGTAGTGCTCGCGTTGGGCCACTCTCAGCCAGCGGAGCTGTGAGCACGCCATCGCAAGGACAAGCGCAAAAAAGTAGATCAGCTCAGACAACGCTCAACCGCCATGCTCAGTTCGAACGACGCTTCTAGGGGAAGCATGTGGCCACAATGCTCGAGCACCTTCAGGTTCGCGTCAGAAAAGAGTTCAAGAGCTTGTCGCTCAAGTTCAACTGGCGCGACAGTATCTTGGTCACCCCAGACCAATTCAACGTGAGTCCTGACCTTTGGCATCAGTTGCTCATATCTCTCGTTCACCGACCGAATGAGCACCTCGCGCATGACACCTTCAGCGGCGAGATAATCGGGTGATCCGTATCG
Organism: Acidimicrobiales bacterium; assembly: GCA_035533675.1. GTDB lineage: Bacteria > Actinomycetota > Acidimicrobiia > Acidimicrobiales > Bog-793 > CAIVND01. The sequence continues at coordinate 12,662 of DATLTI010000213.1, forward strand.
CTTTCGTGCGCGTTCTAGACGCTCTGGAGAGACAAGTCGGCGATGTGCGAGCGCCCGGAGCACCCGATAGCTGCTGCGAGACCGAGATTGAGAGACATTGGCGATAAGTGGCACGCCCGTCAAAACGAGTCCACCGATCCGATCGGGATAGAGCGCCGCAAACTGGAGTGCAACACGCCCTCCAAAAGAATGGCCGAGAAGAACAGGTCGGTCAACCATGAGCTCGAACAGCCCGAGGAGCGCCTCCGCGTATTCAGCGCTACCCCAGGCCGTCGGAGGGGGCGCAGAGGCACCAAACCCAGGAAGATCGACCGCGAGCCCAGAGAGATTTCCGGGAAGGCCGCCATCAAAGAGCGCCTGAAAATCATGATGATCGCGGCGCCAGCCGTGCAGGGCTAGGACCGAAAATGGCGCATCTCCGCTCGGCTGGCCAAAGATTGTTCCCGAACAATAGGCGTGCAGCACATCCTTGACGCTAACCCGTAAGCACCAAGGCGTGCAGGAGTTGGCGAGCACAAGAGCGGTTCGTTCACGGATG
>DATLTI010000214.1:0-2866 GCA_035533675.1 Acidimicrobiales bacterium
CGGTTTGAATTTCCTGGAAAGCGCCTCGTTTTGTTGAGTGTCTTCTCGATCAATGCCTTCCCTCGCATATCGCTTTACATCGCGATGATCCCGATGCTGTTCGCGCTGAACCTGATGGGCACGATCATCGGCGTTGTTGTCGTGCAGCTGATCGGCACGGTTCTTTTCATGACGTGGATCCCGGCTACGGGATTCGCTGCTGTGCCAGATTCGCTCGTTGACGCCGCCCGCGACGCTGGTGCGAACAAGTTCCAGGTGTTCTGGCGAGTGCTGTTGCCCTTGGCGCGCCCAAGTATTGCGGTCGCCGCGGTGCTGTCTTTCCTTGCTGCATTTGACGAAGCTCAAGGGACCTTTCTCGTTGGTGCACCGAACTACCTGACGATGCCCATCCGGATGTATTCGCTTGTTCTTGACTACCCTGTCCAGTTCGCGGCGGTCTTTGCAGTGGTTCTCTCTATTCCTTCCGTGGCTCTGTTGTTTTTGATCCGCAAACATCTCTTCGCCGGCACCAACGCGGCGATGCACCTCCGATAGGAGTCCGCTTTGAGCACCAATAACGAAATTCATGGATCCGAACTCGTTCTCGAGGAGGTGACCAAAATCTTCGCGTCAGTCGCAGCTGTTGACCAGGTGAGTCTGAGAGTCGCTCCGAGTGAGTTCCTCACCCTGCTGGGACCTTCGGGAAGCGGAAAAACGACGCTCTTGCGCATGATTGGAGGCTTTTTGAGCCCCAATAGCGGTCGGATCATGATCGATGGGGTCGATGTCGTGGATGTGCCGGTCGAGCGGCGTCCAACCGCGATGTTGTTCCAGCAACTCTCGCTCTGGCCACATCTAACCGTCGCGCGGAACATCAGTTTTGGTCTCGAGCTGCGTCGGGGTCCCAAGGCCGAGATTGCCTCCCGGGTGTCAGAGTTGCTCTCCGTGGTCGGTCTTTCTGGATTCGAGGACCGGCTTCCCTCTCAACTTTCCGGTGGTCAGCAGCAGCGTGTCGCCCTCGCCCGCGCGCTCGCGCTTGAGCCGAGGATCTTGCTTCTTGACGAGCCATTCAGTGCGCTTGACACCAAACTACGGATCGAGCTGCGCACCTTCGTTCGCAGGCTCCAGCGAGAGGTCGGTACGACAACGATCCTGGTCACACACGATCAGGAGGAGGCGTTGGAACTTTCGGATCGGATTGTTGTTTTACGTGACGGCAAGGTTGAACAGATCGGCGAGCCTACCGAGATCTACGATTCGCCGCGAACGAGTTTTGTCGCAGAGTTTCTCGGATCGATGAGTTTTCTCTCGGGGTCGCTCGCGGCACGCGGTGTGCGACTTGAAGGTGGCGAAGAGGTGGAGGTCCAGGAGGCGTTTGACCATGTGCCGGGAACTCCAAAGATCGGTGTGCGCCCCGAGGACGTATTGGTCAGTGCGAATGAGAGTTCGGGCGCTTTTGTGATCGAGAGGATTACCCGCAAAGGCTATTTCAATGAGCTCTCACTGAGCTGTGGTGGAGTGAGTCTTGCGTCTTATGTCGGACGAGAGGTGCCCGGTTCCATCCACAGTCGCGTTGATGTTCGGATGCGCAAGATTCACCTCTTCTCAGAGGATGGTGACGCGATCGGTACGATGAATGGAGGTGGGACGACCGATGCTATAGGTGGTGACCTTGGTCAGGCGCGAGCGACTGAGTTCTCCGGGGCACAGGAGACAGGGCGGTGAGCGGAGCGCGGCGCGTTCACGCAGTCTCACCACTTGATCGAGAGCTTCCCGAGCCACGTTTTGCCTGGGCGCATCGCGGCGCCTCAGCGCTCGCTCCAGAGAACACCATGGCGGCCTTCTTGCTTGCCGCTGAAATTGGTGCAGACGGGATCGAATTTGATGTTCAGCTGAGTTCGGACGGTGTTCCGGTGGTCATCCACGATCCGATTCTCTATAGCAATGGCACTGGTTTGCATCTGCGCCGTCCCGCCGGAGCGAGATCGGGAGATTTCTCGAGGGTATTTGTCGGGAGCCGTACGTGGGCCGAGCTCTCTGCATCAGAGGTGAACTTTCCCGATGGCAAGACCGCTCCCCTTGTGCGATTGGAGGAGGTGCTTGAGACAGTTCCGGAATCTCTCTGGCTCGACATTGAGCTAAAGGCCGGCTGGACCTATGACCCGCGCCTCGCTGGCGTCGTTGCTGCCTGTCTTGCCCGACGTAGCGACGCGACGCTCGTGTCCTCTTTTGACCATGTTGTGCTCGCCGAAATGCACTCACATATGCCTCATCTGCCAATTGCTGCACTTAGTGATGCCCGTCTTGTTGACACGGCAGCGGTGCTTGCAAACATTCCTTGCAAGATGTTGAATGTGCGCCGAGCGTTCATAACAAGAGGTGACGTCGAGGCGCTCCGGGCGGAGGGCATTGCCGTCAGCGTTTACGGTGGCGAGATCCTTTTCGATCTGCCCGATTTACTGAGCTGGCCGATTGCCGGACTCTTCCTTGATGACCCGCGTATGGCCTTTGACACGACGTTGGCGGGAAATCTCTCAAGGCATTCATGAGCAGCGGTCTCGGTGGATCGATGCCGAACGCCGCGAGCTCAAGTAACACAAGTGCTGGCCGGGCCGAGATGCTTGATCAACATTTGCGTCGTCTCGCGGCGCTGATGCTTGACGCGTTGCACGCGACGTTGTCCCACCGTGACCGGTTGGAGGTCACTGTCAAGACCTCCCCTCACGATCTCGTGAGCGACGCAGATCGTTCAATCGAGAGGCTCATCTTTGATTTCACCCGCGCAGTATTTCCCGAAGACGGTTTTCTCGGAGAAGAGGGCGGATGGGCAAACCGTTCGATGGATGGCCGCAACTGGGTAGTCGACCCAGTCGATGGCACGATGAAC
>DATLTI010000215.1:0-3907 GCA_035533675.1 Acidimicrobiales bacterium
AGCGCGTATGGGTCAAAATCATGTTGGGCCATCGGTCTGAACTCCTTGTCGGGTCTTAAGCGGACACGTCAAGATTCATTCCGATGGTCCACCTTGTGGTGGATCCTCAGCGCTATTTACACCACGATGCGGGACGCCAACCGCGACAACGCGGACTTTCGCGATGATCAATGAACAGATAGCTCGCTGTCAATCCCACGGACATATGGAAAGATGCAGCGCGCCCTCTGGACCCTTGCCGGCGACGTTCTCACAAGATTTCAACGACATATATCTGATCATTACGCTATGTCGCGGAGAAAAACCCCCAGATCGACCTCGGCAGTCTCTTGGCGAACCAAGGTCTTTAAAGCGACTTCGCGAACTCCTCGCGCTCATCAAGAAAAGCCCACCAGGCATCTGCTGAGACTTTTGCCGACGCAAAGATCGCGTCGTGATCGCTGAACTCAGACAGAGCTTCGGCAGTCCATTTGGCATGATCATCTTCAATTTGACCATGCACGTCCCAGAAACTCCTATCGCTCCCACTGACACCGTAATGATCGCGGAGTCCCTCAGATTTCGTGATCGCTACGCCACTCGCCTGGATCTCATATGCCGCGATCGCGGCAAGACCCTCGGCTGCGCCAACCGCTTTCGCCGCGTCGTAGGCCTCAATCAGTACAGAGACCGCGACTCCCGGTCCCTCTTCGGGTGCTTCGACTGCAGCCGCAAACCGGTTGAACAGTTCAAGATGAGAAATGGGCCCATCGATCTCGTCGGAGAGATTGGCAAGCACAAGCTCACGCGCGCGCCCGTTGGGAAGCAGTTCAGCGACACTCGCCAACGCAGTTGGCAGGTGAGCCTCGAAGTAGCGATACTGGCTCGCATAACTTGCGAGCTCTCCCTCTTTGAGCTCGCCTTTCTCCCAACGTCGATAGAACGGGTGGTCGAGCAGGTGACGGCCCTCGATGGCGCTCTCAAGCAAGCCAAAGACCGATTGGGGATTCATGTTCATACATCCGACTTTCTTAAAAGGGCTTGCAGAATATTGGCGCTGTTGTCTGTTGTGAACGATGGTAGCTGCCAAGGGCTGGCACGGGGAATTATTGCGCCATAGCCACCGCTCACATGCGAACATGTGCGTTATGGCGACCGATTTTCACGAGCTCGAGGAGGAGCTTTGGAGAGCGCTCCGGTCTCGTCGGTTTAATGATTTTCAACAGTTCCTGGCACCAGGCTTCCTGTCTGTTGACGACGACGAACTCGCCTCTGGAACCGAACTCATCAGAGCGTTCAATGAGATGGCACTTGAGGATTACGATCTCAGCCAGATGGTCACAACACAACCGGCAAACAATGTCGCGGTGGTTACCTATCACGTTTGGGAGCGGGTCCGACGAGGAGCTGAGCCAACCGAACGAAAGACGATCGCAGCCTCAATCTGGATTCGCAAAAATGACTTCTGGCTCCTCGAGCTTCATTACGAGACGTCAACCGATCGCTGAGCCAGAGACCGGTCACGAAGCATCGATTCCGACATCATCTTCGCCCACACCCAACAGATTCCGACGCGCTATCGAGGCGACTGAAATCTCAGGTCAACAGAAGGTTCCGTTCATCCTCTCTTCAGGCACATTTTCGGTGACTTGAAGTTCAAAAATACCGCTTCGACCACGGCTTTGTCTCGAGAAAGTGCCCTTTGCGCCAAATCGGTCTGGAATACTGCCAACGAATGGAGCATGCTTTCTACCGAGCCGCTGGCTGGTGAACACGTTCTGGCCCTGAGCTTTGAGCGCTGTGACTAGACCGCGTCCCGGTCAGTTGGTGAGGTCGCCATTGACCGCTGGTGGGATGTCGTGCCTCAAGCACCGAATCATTACCCGCTCGTGCTGGTGTCTCGTTGCACCGCTAGAGTCACACACGTGAGAATCTTTCGTCGTGCTCAAAAGCCAAAGCAACCAGCAACGATGAGTCCTTACGCGGAGGCCGAGAGCAACCCAGAACTCATCGCAGCCGAGGCCGAGGTAAATGCTCTCCCCTCAGAGACCATACCTATCAATCCCGTCGAGGAAGAGCGACTCGACCCGTACTAAACGGACTCACCTTTTGGCTAAAGCCTCTCAGCAGCGCCGCGTTGATAGATGCGCGCGTGCCATCAGATACTGAATGCCCGGAGCAGCACCGCGTACTCGCATCCGGCGGCAAGTCCACCAAAACCTGCCATCTCTCGCAAGAACCGATCGGGTTCAAATGCGAAGTTCAACCCGTCGATATAGGCCCGGTGCGCCTCAAGCGACTCGACACCTTTGGAAATGGTCTCGGTGACATCGACAAAGTGTGTCGCGGTTGTCTCGCCGCCGGAGATATAGACCCTTGAGATCCCACCCCACGGATCGCCCTCGTTCTCGAACATCCACCGATTCGCACAGTCGCGACAGGCATCGAGCACCGCGAGGCCAACCGCTCGGTGATCGGCATGGTTGACCGAACCACTGTCACCCCAGGTGAGATCGAAAGTCATTCCGAACACCACCTGTGGTTGCAACCTGCGAAGTGCAACCGCGATGTCATGGCGAAGGGCTAGCCCGTACTCAACGGCTCCATCTCGATGACCGAGAAACTCGACCTGTTCGACTCCGACCTTGCGCGCTCCCGCGCGTTCCTCTTCCTCGCGCAGTGGACCACATTGCGCGGGCTCCATTCCGTCGATGCCTGCCTCCCCGCTTGTCACGAGCAGATAGGAGACCTGCTTGCCCTGAGCGGTGAAACGCGCAATTGCACTTGCCAACCCGTACTCGAGGTCATCTGGGTGCGCAACGATCGCCACTGCGCGCTCCCAGTCTTCTGGTATCGACTCCATTTTGTCTCTCCCATACTCATGCGAATGATTGATCGTCCTCACCTTACGCGCGACCACTTTGATGCTCAATCAAAGCCAGACCAACAGGTACCCGGCTGGCGAATTGTTATGAGGGATGAACCCATTCGCGGGACCGCTCAACCACCTCGGTCCAGCGCGCGTAAAGATCATCGCGCTTTGATTTCGACCATTGAGGTTCAAATAGCCCTCCGCTTTTGCGCAATGTCATGATCTCCTCATCGTCACGCCACAGCCCGGCGGTCATCCCCGCGAGATAGGCAGCGCCAAGCGAGGTCATTTCGGCAACATCAGCAACATCAACAGGGATGCCGGTGACATCGCTCTGGAACTGCATCAGCCACGCATTCGCAGCAGCCCCTCCATCGACTCGGAGTTCGCTGATCGGTCGACCGAGTACCGCCATCTCCTCGAGCACGTCGCGCGCGCCACGCGATGCTCTCAAGTACCGCACGGACGACATGGGCTTTGGTGGTTCCGCGCGTCAGACCAAGAAAGGTTCCGCGCGCGTCTGGATCCCAATAGGGAGCGCCGAGACCGGCGAGCGCGGGCACGAACCAGACGTCATCGTTTCCCGACAGACTCCCGGCGAGTGCCTCGGTCTCAGAGGCGTGCGCGATGACACCAAGGCCGTCTCTTAGCCACTGCACCGCGGATCCCGTTGCAAAGATCGATCCCTCAAGCGCATAGTCGGCGCCATCTGCGCGACCGAGCGCGACGGTTGCGAGCAGCCTGCCCCGGTCGGCTAGCGGCTCGGTGCCGGTGTGTCCAAGGATGAACGACCCGGTGCCATAGGTATTTTTCGCCTGGCCAGGTCGACGACATCCTTGCGCGAACAACGAGGACTGCTGATCGCCAAGGACGCCACTGATCGCGATGCCGCCAATGGTGTCAAAGGCCCGAGAGACCTCACCAAAGCGCGATCCCGAGGGCAAGATATCGGGAAGCATCGATCGGTCGACGTCAAAGATATCGAGCAGCTCATCTTCAAAGTCAAGCGTCACGAGATCCATCAACAACGTCCGAGAGGCATTCGTCGCCTCGGTG
>DATLTI010000216.1:0-15704 GCA_035533675.1 Acidimicrobiales bacterium
CGTGGTCCCCGGTTTCGACGACTACAACCGGCGCGTCAGCGAGCCGGGTGGTTTCATGTTGCCCCGTGGTCCGCACGACTCACGTACCTTCCCGACCGAGACGGGCAAAGCGCGTTTCACACGCACCGAGTTTGACGTGCTCGAGGTGCCCGAAGGGCATCTCATCTTGCAGTCGGTGCGAGCTCACGACCAGTTCAATACGACGGTCTATGGGTTTGACGATCGTTACCGCGGCATCAGGGGTGGACGTCGCGTGGTCTTCGTCAATGAATCAGATTTGAGGGATCGAGGACTCCATGACGCGGACGAGGTGGATCTGATAAGTGTCTTCTCCGACGGCGAACGTTGCGCGAAGGGTTTTCGAGCGGTCGCCTACCCGACTCCCAAGGGGTGCGCCGCGGCGTATTTTCCCGAGGTCAATGTGCTGGTGCCTCTGGACTCAACTGCTCTCGGGAGTAACACGCCGACGTCTAAGTCCATCATCATTCGCATCGAGGCGGCATCGTAGAGAGTGCACCGTGCGCTGTCGAAATGGTTCTACGACGGGATTGGGTCGATGATACGCTCGGCATGGGAGTAGACGACCATCGATGGATCGCGCAAAAAGCCCACGAGGGTTATGCCGGACTCCTCGGCCAAATCAACGGCTAGTGACGATGGCGCGGACACCGCACAGAGCATCAGAATCCCCGCCACGACCGCCACTGAATTCCCGCTGATTCGAAGCTCGAGCGGCTCTTCACCCGCAAGCGTGTCGTGTTCACATACCGACGTTGAGCCCACAGTCATTCGAACGACTCTTCGTACTGGCGAAATTCGACTCACGGGTCTCCTCGTACCTGCAAGAAACCTGCCTCGCGTTCTTTTGGGTATTTGCAGGACCAATTTCTAGCGAGCTTAACGGCTCTCCCGTTCTGCGGCGTTTGCTCGCGAACTCTTAGAGCGTAGCTCTTAGAAACTTGGGCCAAGTGGGCGAACGCAGGGGTCATCGAGGACGGTAGCTGGTCAGAGACCATGGTGGGCACACCGCAGGGTTCTGCATCGCCGCTGCTCGCCAACGTGTACTTGCACTACGCGCTCGATCGGTGGGTCCGTCAGTGGCCACGTCAGCACGCCCGCGGCGACATGGTCATCGTTGGTTTTGCTGATGACTTTGTCACCGGTGTTCAGCATCAGAGCGATGCGCGCCAGCACATCGCCTCGTCGATGATTCACATACATGTCACCCGTGTCGTCATACTCGGCGTGTCATCGCACCATTTGCCGCGACGGAATTTGGCACTCGCCGCGTCAAAACATACGAGGCAAAAATCGGTCGAATTCGCTGGTCAGCCGTCTGCCGTGGGGAAATCGCGCGAAAATCGTGGGGAGAATTCAAGAAACCGTCCGAATGCCTTTAGGGACAGGCTTATGTAAACAACCCTACCCGGGTTGTTGACCTAATACCCCCCGTTACGTTGACATAAGTACCGAAAATTGGTCACAATCAGGCGTTTCGCGGGCGATCGCAGGGAAATCGGTACTTTTTCTCGTCGCGGTGTCGAGATCGCAAGATTCGAGAGTGGTATTTCTTGATCTGGACGCGAAACAGCCGCGCCCGAAGGAGCGGCTGTCGATTTTCTGCTGGAATTGTCTCGATGTCAGTCCAGTGCCCGGCGCCCCGTTCCGACTAGGACGGCACGACGCAAGCGGAAATTTGGCTCAGTGACGTGCTTGCGCTCGGCCCGCTGCTTCTTGATGACGACCAACGAGCCGTCGACCGCCGATGGCTCCGCTTCACTGAGGAACCGCTCAATCTTGCGGAGATTGGCTGCGAAGATAAGCACCGCCGCGAACAATGTCTGAGCGGCGATACCACGAACTCGCCTACGCGAGCGGTCCCGGAGGTTCTCTCAGGCGCCGTCTTTCACGATGCCGTTGTATCCCTCAATACTCTGGCGCAGCACGGAGTAGATGGCGTGCCACTCGTCGGTCCCGTACCTGAGGTCCTGAATCCACCGCAGACCGAATGCCTCCTCGACGCGGACCGTCGCCTCTGAGCAGATCGTGGGAAGGCGCTTGGGTGGATTGTTGATAATCGGCAACGACGGGCGCGCGTGGACATTCGGTTTGTTCTCACACAACGCGATTGCCCGGATACCTCCAGCCGCTCTACAGGTGAGGCGCCTTGGTATCTGGATATCTGTCCAAAACGCGTTGGAGGTCACCCATCGTGAAGAGCCGGTCTGACCAGTTCTTCTGATAGTGCGCCAGGGCCTTTTCGACCGCAACGGTCTGCATCTGAAAATCCACCACCGTCGAAACCAGCGAAGTGTTGAGATCCACATCGACGTACGTGTTTGAAGAAAGTGGAACGCCTCTCGCCGCGTCGGTGACTCGCCCAATGTCGGCTTGAGAAAGCATGGGGGAACGGTACCAGTAGGTTCTGTCGTTCAACAGGGGTGATTTCGAGGCTGAAGGGTCTGCTGTCGTTTGAGTTGACAGAACCCGTCAGAGAACACCTCGTGCGTCGGTAGCTATTCCTTCCCCGGGGACCAAATTCGAGTTGGCCGCAACCTGGAATTTATTACTGATGCCGTCGGCGACCGAATTCTCCGGTCTCCCACTCCTCACCAGTGGCAGTAACTGCGTAGCCATCGATGCCAGCTTCCTCGAGCCACTGGCGTGCATCACCACCCATCGCGAACGCCGCGGTCGCGTAGACATCCGCAACCGTGAGGTCATCGTGCACGATGGTGACTGACGCGAGATCGGTCGCTGCCGATCCATCCACTGGCCGCCACACGTGGTATCCGCGCTCTGCCGTTCCAGAGGTTGCGATGCCCTCATCCATCGCAAGCAGCGTCGCGCAGAGCGTTCCAGGCACGAGCGGATGCGCGATGCCGATGCCCCATCCCCTTGCGTCGTCTGACTCCCCAGCGACGACGACGTCTCCGCCGGCATTCACGCAGTGGCGCTCGAACCCGGCGCGTCGAAGGCGATCAGAGACGCCTTGGGTGGCCCAACCCTTCACGAGTCCAGAGGGATCGAAGCCTCCGATCGGGGAAGCCCACGGGTCGAACCAACCCCGAGTTACCTCTCGAAACCAGTCGCACTCTTCAACGATCAACGCAACTTCCGGCGGGCAGTCGTCGACAGCGATCTCACCGCGACCGAGCCGCGACACGAACGACCCCGCGTCGTAGGTCGTGAACGTTTGATCGACCCAGTGCAACCACTCGCTGCACACGCGAATCGCCTCGGTCGCCTCGTCCCTTGCCGTCGGCTCATCGCTCTCGAGCCGCACGTCGAAGGTGACCGCGGTCCCCATCACCTGCTCGACATGCACGACACTCGGACCGCGCGGCACAGCGATCCTTGCGCTTTGCTGTTCCGACTCACCTCCTGGTTCGCTCATCACCGGGCCTGCAGCAGCGCGCTCGCCAGTGAGCCGACGAAGGCCTCGTAGGTGTAAGTCGCACCCGACACGGTTTCGAGGCGGATGCCTTGGTCGACGACGGCTTCGCGTTCGAGGATCGGTGCCGCGTAGTTCGAGATATCGGTCGTCGTCGGCTTCGTGCCGAGACCGCCGGTGTCACCGGACGGCGGCATCTGCACGAAGTTCACCTTCACGATCCGGCGACCTCTCATAACGACGCTCACCTGTACGTCACCAAAGCTATAGCCGATCTTCGGCTGTCGCGCTACCGCGACTCGGCCGAGATACTTCGACGGAAATTTCGAGGACGCCGTGGCTGTCCTGCCCGACGAGAAGCGGGAAGCAAGCGGGCCGGTGGTGCCAACGAGCGGCGGTGGTGCATGGTAGGAGAGGAGAACTCCGAGCGCGGCGGCAGTGAGCACCAGCGCTGTGATCGCTCGACGCATCGTTGGTCGCTACAGCTCGAAGCGTTCGAGGTAGATTCGGTTGCCTTGTACCCCAGCTGATTTGAGTGCGGCGCGAACGGCCCCGACGAATTCCCTCGGCCCGCAGAGGTAGGCGTCGAACTCGGCGAGGTCTTCGCCGACCAAGGCGGTCCATGCCTTCGCGCTGAACAGGTCCGGGTACTTCGCTCTACTGCCGACGAGATAGCGAACGGTGGCCCCGCGTCGTCCGGCGATCTCGTCCAGCTCATGGCGGAGCGCCAGGCTCGCTTCGTCGTGGGCGCGATAGACGAGCGTGAGGTCGCCGGGTCGCGCCGGGAGCGTCTCGAAGAGACAACGAATCGGCGCGATGCCCGCGCCCGCGGCGATCAGGAGCACTTTGGCGTTTCGGCGACGGCGTGCCGTGAATGATCCGAACGGACCTTCGGCGATCACCTTCGATCCCACCGCGATGGCGTCGACGCGGCTCGTGAAATCACCAGACGCCCGCACCGTGAGTCGAAGGAGGCCGTCGTCGACCGGAGCGGACAGCGAGAACGGATGAGCCTGCCACCAGCCGTCGCGCGTCAGGAACCGCCAGAGGAAGAACTGGCCCGATTGGGCTTGCAGGCGTCGGAGTGAGTGACCGGCGATGTAAACAGACATCGATCCGTCTGCCTCGGCTGTGAGGTGATCGACGCGCAGGCGATGGCGAAGCGAAGACCGCAGCGGAACGACGACCCGGTACCAGCCGAGAAGGCCGAACACGATCCCGTACGCCGCGATCCAGATAGCCCGATTGAGCGGGTGGGAGGCGAAATCGATCCCAGTCGAGAATTGATGAGCGAAGGAGAGCGCGATCGCGAGATAGAGGTATAGGTGGATGAAGTACCAAGTCTGATAGCGCACCTTCTTTCGAATAAATCGAACCGAGAGCACACCTACGGCGACGAACAGTGCGAGTCCTGCCGTGGCGGTGAGCATGTCGGGGAGGTCGAGCAGCACCACCTTGGTCTCGGTTGGGAAACTCGCGTGAAAGCTGCTGCTGTAGCCCCAGACGATGAAGAACGCGTGGACGCACAGCAACCAGATTGCTGTCTCCCCGACCCACCGATGCCAGACGAGCAATCTGTCCATCCCGATCATCCGATCGAGCCACCACACTCTCGCGAGCAGGAGCACCGTCAGCAGGACGGCATAGGTCCCCTCGAGCGCAGTGACCCGGCCGATGGCGACAAGCCAGGCGCCTGCGCCATTTACGCCTGTCGTGTCACGCCACCACATCACAAAGGCCGCTACGGCTCCGCACGCGACTCCGAGTGCAAAAAACGACTCCCGAAAAGCCTGGGGCAATGGTGGACGCGAAACTCCTGCCGACTCGGCAGGAAGAGACTTGCCGTTCTTCGTAAGCGCCATCACCTTGCCGTCGGTCGCAAATGCTTCGCTCCCGGGTCGATAGGCTGGCGGCATGGGTAAATCATCGCGTACTAGGTCGATAAATTGCTACCTACCGGTTTTTCGCGTAGCAGATAGATAGGCTCTGAGTATGGGTAGATTGTCGCGCATATGTCCGCAGCAGCTCGTGCGATCAATGGTCATAACGTCTCTTCTAACCGCGAGTACGCTTGCCCTTTCGTCGGCTGGCGCGTCAGCGTCGCGGCGTCCGCTCATGGTGATACCCCGGTCTCATCACCCCCGGCCGATACGCCACCCCCGGCCACAACCCGTGGTTCGCGCGAATGGTGCATACAGAATTACCGCGATCACACCGGTCGAGCTGCCTCCCACTGGCGCGACCGATCAGGCCTCCGCATCCCCAACGAGCCAGTCGATCTCCTCACTCGTGCTCAGCAAGGAAGTCCCGCGGGTACTGAGTGGTGCCCCGGTCGAGACGGTGACGGGTGCGAGCTTCACCTCCAGCGCCTTCGAGAAATCACTTCAAGGCGCGATCGCCAAGTACCGACGGGCGGCCGTAAAGAATGTCACTGAACTCGGCACGACCGTGCCAGTCACGAACTGCAAACGGGTCTACGCAACCCTGCCGAATGGAACCCCAGAGAACGGCATAGCGTGTCTTGGCTCCCCGACGGAGTTTCGCTACGGGGTACTTCGACTGCGAGTGAGCTTCGTATCTGGCTAGTGCCGTGACCGGAAAGATTCGCGCGCCTTGAGTTCGATGTAAAGAATGAACTTCGTGCGAAGAGTAAGGAATCCGTGGGTTCCGTCCGGACCGGCCCTCAATTGTTGACGCGTGGACGCGTCGAATAGGACAGTGAAGCATCTCTCAGAGCTGATGTCGTTCAGGCAGCGCTGGTCACGGGTCTGCCCCAACAGCGCTGACGCTCAGAGCGGATACGGGCACGCTCCTTGCGTTGTGCAGCGATTACATCGGGATGTTTCGCATTTGTGTTTCGCCAGGCAAGATAGGCGTGGATCTTCCTGATGAGCACGGGGTGGTTCTTATGGTCTGAGTTGCCCAGCACAAACTCGCGCAGTGGTCCGAACTGACACTCGAATTTGCCCAGGAGGAATGGGTCGGGGTGAAACACAGCTCGATGTTGTTCTTTGTGCACCAATTGTGGATCTTCTCGCCCCTATGGGCAGAGAGGTTGTCAAGAATCACGTAGATCTGTTTTCCGTCAAGTCGCATCGAGCGGATCTGTTTCAACGCGGCGAGGGTATTGGCTTCCCCCTTCTTCTCGCGCACCGTGCCAAAGAGTTTGTCGTCAACAATCGAATAGCAGCCGTGGAACTGACGCACACCAGAGAGCTTTCGGTAGTTCGCCCGGAGACGCTGGGGCTTGGTCTTTTGTGACCAGGAGGATCCTTTCACGGCATGGATGCCGAGCGGTCCGAACTCGTCGAACGCGAAGCGGCGATCGAGGTGGGATTCAAGGACCTCGTCGATCCGGTCGAGCTTCTCGTCGCGCAGTGGATCATTCAACTCCTTCCAGGTCTTTGTGTGCCAGAAGGTGATGTCGTTGTCTCCGAGCAGTTCACGCAGGCGCTCGCGACCGATCACCACCTGACGGTGCTCGTTCTTGGCGAGATAATCAGCCAGCTTTCTGATGCTCCAGCGGGCGAAGGGGAGCCCGGCAGATTCTGGTCGGGCAGTGGCCGTCTTGACGATGAAGGTTTCGTCGTCAGTCGTTATCCGGCGGGGACGGCCACCCGCCCATCTGGGGTCCAGCGAGACCATACCCATCTCGTCAAAGCGATGGATCATCTCGCGCACGCGATCGGGTGAGGTCTGAACGAGTCGCGCGATTGCCTCAACGGTGTTGCCACCAACCGAAGCCAAGACGACCATCGATCGTCGCCAATTGACGATCGAGCGGTCTGTCTTTCCCCCGCCACGTCGCACGATCTGTTGCAGCTGGCGACCTTCGATGTCGGTGAGCCGACGTACTCTGAGTGGTTTCTGAGACATGTCATCAGGCTTGTGGATCATCAATCGGGTTCCCGTCGGTGGGGCGCGTCGGCCACCGTAGATAAAAAGAAAGAACTCCTTCTTGTGGTCGACTTGAGCTCAGCGCGAGATGCGCGGCAAGCGTCACACCGAGCGTTCGTGCAGAATCATCGCAACTTCCCGCGCTCCGCGTTTGACAAAAGGAATACCTTGAGCGGGACTCTCTGCACTTTATCGCGCACCCTTTATGCCTTGGAGCTTCGCGTGTTGACCACAAACCCGCCCCGACAAATTCGATTTATCGACACGTCATCCCAATTTCTCGCACGGCGCAAATCATCGTGTTCCCGGAGTACAAGAGCGACATGCGTAGCCGCGCCACCTTTGAACTCTGGATTCGCTACTAGGCAGGTCGGGTCACACCGCCGATGGCAACATAATTGTTTCCAGAGGAACCTACATTGATCCCCACCAATAGGCACCGTTTCGCAGAAATACAAACTGTTGAACGAAAAATATCGCTAGGAGGGAGCCCCGGTGCGTCGACTGCAATCCAGGATCTTCCGTTCCATTGCGCACCAGGGTGGAACCCCCCGCTGTAACCGGGCTGGCTTCCCCCGCTGGTATCAGTTCCGACATTGAGGCAGTTGCGAACCGCCGTGCACGATACCTCGAAACCACCAAAGAATTTTGGCAACGCGTACATTTTCCAGAGGCCATCAATGAACCGAAGCACCGCATCCCCTTGACCGAAAGAGCCGTCGATCCAGCACATCGATACGCGCTTGCACGTGATTGTAGTAAGCGGCCCCATGCCGCTTGGTACTGAGGAGATCGACCAGCTTCGCCCATTCCAATGTTCAACAAGAGCACTACCATGCCCGGCATAAGAATCGATTGAACCGACCGCCCAACAATTTGTTGAAGAACTACACGAGACGGCATTGAACAATGAGGCGTGCGGACTTGGAACATGAACCACCGACCACGCGCTTCCGTTCCAATGTTCGACAAGCGCGCTATTAAATAAAGCGTAACCAACCGACCAACAGTTTGTTGGAGAGATGCAACTCAAACCTGTCAAAATGTTGCCGTTTGATGTGACCGGACTTGGGGTTGGTAGTGCTTGCCACCCGCGCCCAGTAAAGCGGGCAGAGTAAGCGTTGAGCGCGTCACGCCCCACAGCAAGACAGTACGCGCTGCTTGTGCAATCAATGGCATACAGCGAGGCACCAAGCGTTGGGGGCGATGAAAACTTCACGAAGGATGTTCCGGTCCAGCGTTCTACGAGCGGCTTCGAGCGACCAGAACCCGAGGCCTCCAATCCCACCGCGAGACAAAATGTCGACGCGCACGAAACATCGGTAAGTCCGCTTTGCCCTCTCGCTGGAGTGGCAACCGGCACGCGTACAATCGTTATCGAAGCGGCCGCCAACCTGGGTCTTGGATTTGTAGTGGTCGTTTGAGTACTCGAAGATGTCGTGATGACGGTGCTATCCGGACTTGCCATCGATCCTGCGCTGTTGGTCGCGACAACTTGATAGTGATACGTGGTGTTGGGCAAGAGTCCGGTCACCTGTACCGTGACCATGACCGACGAGATTCCGGATCCTGCGTCTTGTGTCGGAGTTGTCTGACCATAGGCGGTCGTCAAGCCGTAATCGAATACATAGGTCGTGTCGAGGCCATTAGGACTCAGCCCCGCCTGAAAGGTGACACTCGTCGAAGAGTTCACCATCGCCCCAATGAAGCTAATTGCGGGAGACCCGTCCTGGTGCGCAATGCTCCCAGACACCGGAGCACTTGCAATTAACGATCCCGTCCCCGCAAGCAACAAGGACGCGAGGATCGATGAATTTCGCCAGAATTGAATGAGTGGCAATTTGACCCGCCTTTCACTTATTTCGACCCGACTATAAAGCGCTCGCTTTGAAAAACAGGATACCGACCGACTATGCGGACCCCAGAGCGCACTCGGAAGGGCTCACCACCCATTGGTGACCCGCAACCTCAAACGCCATTTAGGGCAAAGATCGGAACTGCACGGGTCGATATCGAATACTCAAGGCTCAACGTAATCGATTCGAACGTCGGCCCGAGCCAATGTGGTATTTCGACCATGTGCATCCCTGAATCTTCCCTGAAGATACTGAACATTGAAGATGCCACTGAGTAGAGAATTTCGTTTGCCCTCAAGTGCAATGAGCGTTTATGGATGTCGATAGGTGCAATTATCGGAACACGACTGGCGTCCCGCGACGTCCCAACGGTACCCAGTGACCAGCTGAAACAGGGTCGCTTCGAAGGAGTCCCGATCCGGGACCCATGGTCGAGGAGGCCGTGTGCAAGTATCGCTCCCGGCGAGGCTCGAGATGAGTACGTCAATTTTATGTGTCAACGGCCATGAAGTGACCTTGGATATCGCTGGACCCATTCGTTTGAGATCTTCAATGAGCGTGGGCACTCCATTTATCACATGGTGTTTGCGACAGGTAGTCCAGTCGGCGATCGGATTACGCATCATTTGTATGGCCAAGCAGCATCAGAATTTCCAGAAAAGCGAGAAGAAGCAATAAGACTCCGAGCAAAGATCGCTGATGAGGAGGCCGGACTTCAGACCCTCTTCGAAATTGATGCTCGTCAAAGCGCATCACGGAATAACGACCACTTGTACGAGTACGTCCCGCCATTACCTCCTTTCGGGTCCCCTGAACGGACATCGCTTGTGTGAACCGCGCAGCTTGCCGACGTTCCACCATTTGCGACCCATGTTTGAGTCCCACGGTCAACGGCGTTAGCGCCGCGGAGGGGTCGGTCGTCGCTTGAGTTGACAGGTGAAGAATCAAACCTTCGGAAAATCCCTAATCGATTTGCGCCAATGCATTCGGCCCGCGCCAGTCAATCGATTTGAAACAAATCTGAACAAATGTACTGGTCAGCCGTCTGCCGTGGGGAAAGCGCGCGAAAATCGTGGGGAAAATGTAAGAAACTGCCCGAATGACCTTAGGGGCAGGCTTATGTAAACAACCCTACCCGGTAGCCTGCACCCCATTTAGTGGACCACGTCTATGGCAACGTGGCCTGGGTTTTGAATTGAGTGTAGATCTACAAATTCCTTTGGTGTGAGGTAGCCGAGGATTCCTGACTCTGAGTGAGAACCTGCCGAATGCATGCGCTTTCAGTTCCGTCGAACCAGCGAGGTCCTCCGGTGGAGCGCAATTGACCGAACGGGACTGTGCGGGACTTCCTACGGAGTCGATGATTCGGAATATGACGGGTCCTGTCTGGAGACAACCTGGTCGTGGGTAAACGGTGTCCCTAATGTCAGCGCGGCGTGGCCCGTATTCCCGAGATGATGGTGGCGACGACCGCCTTCGCAAAGCGGTCCGTGAGCGGGAGGTGCGACTGCAAGAGCCGGTGATATGCCGACCCGAACAGAAGATCGAGAGCGACCTCGGGATCGGTGTCCGGCGGGACCTCGCCTCGATCAATGCCGCGTTCGATCAGCACGAGGTGTTGGGCTCGGACAGGCGCGACGAACCGTTCGTTCCAGGTGTCAGCAAGTGCAGGGTCGCGTTGAACCTCCGCGATCAAGCCAACAAGGGTGCGTCCAGTCACGGTTCCCTTCACAGTCCGGATCCAGAAACGAAGTGCAGCGAGGAGATCACCCTGCAAGGTTCCGGTGTCTGGTAGCGGCTGGCGGGCCAGATAGTTCGCCTCGAATGCGTCGAAGGCAAGCAAGCCCTTGGTGGGCCAGCGTCGATAGATCGTCGCCTTGCCGACACCAGCACGCAGAGCCACCTCCTCGATGGTGAGAGCGACAAAGCCGCGCTCTTCAAGCAGTTGAGCAGTGGTCTCCAAGATGGTGCGCTCAACTCGTTCGCTGCGGGGTCGACCTCGACGAGCTGGAACGAGAATAAAAGATTCTGTCATGTGTCGTACCTTATATCATTATGATACGATACGTACCGTTCTATAAAGAGGAGACCCGATGATGCCCGTGCACCCGTCTCATATCGAACTCCTTTCCCACCTGTTTACCGCCCGTTCTACAAGGGCGACAGAGAGATCAGACTCCTTGGACACCGCGACGCGCGATGTGGCCGAAGTTCGCGCAAATGAGGCGCGAGACGACCTGCCGGTCGCGACAGGTCTGTCCGGATCGGCGCTCGCGCTTGTCCTGCTCGCGTCGTTCATGGTCGTCCTCGACTTCAGCATCGTGAATGTTGCTCTGCCCGCGATCCGCCAGGCACTGGGTTTCGGTGGCAACTCGGTGCAATGGGTGGTGACGGCCTACGCCATCACCTTCGGGGGACTCTTGGTTCTCGGGGGCCGACATTCTCGGGCGACGCCGGATGTTCGTGGTGGGTCTCATCGTCTTCGCCGTTGCCTCCTTCGCCACCTGGGTGCAGATGGCCACCATCGGTGTTCGCGCATCCGGAGAGGTGGCCTCCGATACCGAAGCCCGACGTCCAGACGTCGTCTTTGTCGACGCGCCGGTCTCTGGCAGCAAGGAGCCAGCTGAATCAGGTCAGCTTCTGATCCTTGCCTCAGGGCCCGACGAAGCGGGCCGACTCCTTGATCCCGTGTTCCACATCATCGGAAAGAGGACAATGTGGCTCGGTTCAACCGGAGCCGGCAGCGCGATGAAGCTCGTCTTGAACACCTGGCTGGCAGTTCAAACAGAGGGTGCCGCCGAGTCAGCTGCACTCGCCGAGAGCCTCGGTGTGGCCCCCGCGCTCCTTCTGAACGCACTGACAGACAGCCCGCTGGCCTCAGGCTACGCGCTTGCCAAGCTCAACAGGATGCTTGATGAGGATTTCCATTCCGACTTTGCTCTCGACTGGGCTCTCAAGGACCTCGACCTCGTTGCCTCTGACGACGGCGCCGACGCGGCGCCCGTAGCCGGTGCCATCGCTGAGCGGTGGCGCGGTCTTGTGAGTAGTGGCTCAAGTGGTCTTGATGTGAGCGCTGCTCGCCGCGGCCTTGGGAGGTCCGAGCTTCGTGTACCGGTGACGGCGTGACAGACCCCACCTGAGTGTCCACGCGGACTTTGGCGGTAACCCACCGACGATCCAAGACATGGTCCGCCTCTTGTTCTTTTAATGGTCATGACCACCGCAACGCGCACTGTTGATCTCTCAGCACTGTTGAGCCCCGCACAGTCTTGGTCACGAACATGATGGACAACTAGTCGACCGGCATCTCAAGCAGGTTCTGATCGACGACGGCTCTGTCATCGTGGAGCTGTCGTCGGCACCTGCGCTCGGATAATGAAGGATGCGTTCAGAGAGACCGTGACGGCGAGGCAATGGTCGAACCGTTGTCTGTCGATCCGGCCCTGGTCGCCGCGACACAGGATCGCCTCGGGGAAACTCGCGAAAAACGAGGGGAGACACGCCCATGGGGCCCCATGGTCAAGTGCGATCCGTAGATCGATGTCAGACCAACCGGTATCCCGCTCCGCGCACCGTCTTTACCATCGGCTCCAGCCCAGGCATATTGAGCTTCTTACGCAGATAGCCAACGTAGACATCGACGACGTTGCTCCCAGGGTCAAAGTCATACTCCCAGACCTCACTCAAAATCCGAGTTCTTGAAAGGATGTGATCTGGATGGCGCATGAACAGTTCAAGAAGCGCCCATTCGCGTGGAGCGAGCTCAATGCTTCGTCCGCCCCGTTGGGCAATCTTGGTCAAAAGATCGAAGCGAAGATCACCGACGACGAGTTCATTCGCTGAGGGCTGAGTGCTCGAACGCAACACTGCTCGGATGCGTGCAAGCAACTCCTCGAAGGCGAACGGCTTCGTGACATAGTCATTTGCGCCAAGATCAAGTCCCCGGACACGCTCGCCGATTCCGATGCGTGCCGTAATGATGATCACCGGAAGCTGCGTATCGCGCTGACGGAGTCGGACGAGCACCTCCTCGCCAGACATCCCGGGCAGACGGATATCGAGAAGGACGAGGTCAAACGTCTCATCTGGGTCCTCGAGCAGGAGTTCAGCCTTTTCCCCGCTGCTCACGACATTCGTCACATATCCTTCGGCGCGCAGCCCCTTGACAAGAAATGACGCAATGCGCTCATCGTCTTCCACCACGAGGATCCTCATTGATCGTCTCCCTCACTCTCTGCGATGAGCGACCACGGCAACACCACTGTCACGCGCGCACCTCCGAGACTCGACCTGTCGATAATGACACTTCCACCGTGCGCCTCTGAGACAGCGCGCACGATTGCGAGACCAAGGCCAGTGCCTCCTGGAGTGCGGGGACCGGGTCTTGCGAACCGCTCGAGCGCGAGGGCTCTCTCGCCAATTGGAATCCCGGGACCTGAGTCTTCAACGACTAGTTCAATCTCCCTGCGTATCTCATTGATAACAGCACCGATGCGTATCGAGTCACCCGTTTTGGTTGCATGCACCGCGTTCGAGACGAGATTGAGAATTGCGCCACGCACCTTGTCCTCATCAACCGCGATGACAATGTCAGGTACCGGACCAAGCGAATACTCCCTCGGTTCAAGAACCAATGCCGCTGCATAGCAATCTCCAAGCAAAGCGCGAAGATCGACCGGACGGGTTTCAAGAAAATCGGGATCCATTGCATGCCCAAGCATGAGGAGTCGTTCCACAATTGCGCCCATGTGCACGATCTCGTCGACGACGACATCGATTGACTCACCGATCGCAGCGAGGTCCGTGGTCTTGGAGCGCCCCAATACCTCGAGGTGGCCACGCGCAATCGTCAACGGCGTACGCAGCTGATGCGATACATCAGCCAGAAGACGCCGCTGTGCCTGCATCACCCGGTCGATGCGGTCAAGCATCTCATCAAAGGTTCGCGCAAGATCACCGACCTCATCGTCGCTGCCCTGATCTCCAAGACGCTGATCCAGATTCAATCTTCCAAGTTCGTCTGCGGTGACAGTGATCTTTCCAATGGTTCGAAGAAGTTGTCGCAAGAGGATGTAGCTGCTCGCGGTTCCCGCGAACAGTGCGATTCCCGCCTCTGCAAGAGAGAGGTCGAGCACGTGCGAGCGCACCTTCTCGAACGGCGTCAGGTCCGCTACCGCTGCAATCGTTCCGACGTAGGTCTTTCCGCTGTAGAGCGGTGCAATGACAAGTTCGATTGAACGACCACCAATCGTCATCGACCGCGCCACAGAGCGACTGCCGGAATGTTGCAGAAGGTTCTCTACGGCTGAAAAGCGATTAAGGGCAAGACCACCGGCCGTTTCGATCCGCCGGTTCCCTACAAGTGAGACAAGCACGGCATCACCAGAGGCAATCGGGTGCGTCTGGAGATAGAGATACGAAAAGGTCTCAAGACTCTGTGTCGCCGGCCGTGTCGCGGCTGTCGTGGCGAAAAGACGCAACTCGGCCCCAAGACTGCTTGCAGCGATCGACTCGTAGCTCGTTGAAAAGGTCGAAACGAGAATGATGGCGACGACACCGAGAACGACGGCGAGCACGAGCGCATGCATCGCCGCGAGCCGGACAGCAGTACTTGGACCTCTTCTCGGGCGACGACGCCCGCGTCGGCGCGCTCCCGGTGTGGTCGTCAATGGTCAGCGACAGAGCTTCCGGTCGTAGCGTTCATAGCGCTAGAAGACCCGCTGTCAGACTTGCTCGATCCAGTGCCATCCCCCTCGCTCACTGATTGGCGCGGTTTCACGACGATGACCGTTGGCGTGGTTACCGAGGTCGTAGGTGCAAAGACCGCGGGTGCAGAGACCACGCTGCTCGGTGTTGTCGAAGTCGAGGTCCGAGGTGCAGCCGACAGTGGGACTCCACTTCGTTGGACTTGGAGCGATGGAGGGACCTCGGTAGCCGAACTTCCGGCGTGCAAAACAAGCAACGCGACAAATCCCGCGGTTGCAACCGCAAGACCTCCCAGCCAGAGCATCCACATCGATGAGCGCACGCCGCGCCACCTCATCAACATATGGGTGCGCAACCGAATTCCGCGCTGGTCTCGCTCCACGAGCTCATCTCCCCATTGTCGCGCGATGCAGTCCACTCACGCGCGAGCGAGATGGAAACCCACCAGAGCGCGATATTTGACCAAAGACAAGCTGTCGTGACACAACATCACGCTCGATACCAACAGAAAAGACCACATGACCGGAGCAATGAACTACCTGCTTCAATCCCCTAAATATTGCAAGCGATCGATCTGTGCAGTGTGTTGCACGCGGCACAGATCCAAAGTGATGCCGCGTACCATGAGCCGAGAATGAGTTGGTCATGAGTATCTTCTCACGTTTGATCGTCGTTCAAGCCAAGCAACTCGAGGCAGTTCTAAGGTGACGACGCGACCCAAGACTCAAATCGCGAGAGGACTGATTTCCATGAAACACATCCGACTATCAACCACAAAAAGACTCGCCTCAACATCAGGTATAGCCCTCGCAGTCATGCTCGGTGCCAGCGCGGCACCAGGTCTTGGATCA
>DATLTI010000217.1:0-1951 GCA_035533675.1 Acidimicrobiales bacterium
TCGAGATAGAGCACGATCTCGTCACCGCAGAGGGGGTTGAAGCCTTCGACGCGCACTGCGGGAGGCGTTGGAAGTTCACCGCGATTGCGCGGTGAACGGTAGTGATCGAGGATGATCTCTCGATAGAGGTCTTCAAGTCCCGCCATTTCCTATCTTCCTTTATTTGTTCATTCGTGTCTGGTGGTAATCAAGCGCAAGCAACGACGCTGCGATCAGGTGAACATCTTTCGAACGCCATCAAGCCCAGCAATCAGTGCATCGATGTCCTGTTCGTCGTTGTAGAGATAGATTGAGGCTCGGGTCGTCGCATTTACTTCGAGGCGACGCATCAGAGGCTTGGCACAGTGATGTCCAGCTCGCACACAGACCGCATATTCGTCAAGTACCTGAGCGACGTCGTGCGGGTGGATGTCGCCGAAACGGAATGAGATGACTCCGCCACGGAGCTCAGCATCTGCACCGGGACCCAAGATCTTGATCTCTTCAAAGTGATCCTGTAAGGACCGGATCGCGTAGCTCGTGAGCTCCCGCTCGTGAGCAGCAATGTTGTCAAGACCGATGTTCTCGAGGTAGGTGATCGCGGCACCGAGACCGATCGCCTCTGCGATGGGCGGAGTGCCTGCTTCGAATTTCCAGGGAATGTCTGTAGTGGAAAATCCATCGAGGCGCACATCGCTGATCATCTCGCCCCCGCCGAGAAACGGCGGCATCTCTTCAAGGATCTCGGCGCGTGCCCAGAGCACACCAATGCCGGTCGGGCCCAGGAGCTTGTGCCCGGTATAGCCAAACAGGTCAAGTTCGAGCGCCTGTACATCGACGCTGCGATGAGGAACGAGTTGGGCCCCATCTGCCATGACGAGCGCACCGGCGCGATGTGCCGCCTGCACAATTGGCCTGAGGTCAGTGATTGTCCCGAGCACGTTCGATGCAGCGGTCACCGACACGAGTTTTGCGCCGTCGACAAGGGCCTCAAGATTGCTGAGATCGAGCCGGTATTCGTCGTCAATGGGTATATAGCGGATTGTGATCTTGCGCTCGTTCTTGAGCATGAGCCAGGGGACGAGATTGGCGTGGTGCTCAGTCTCGGTAAGAACGATCACATCTCCGTCGTGGAGGTTCTTTCGACCCCATGCGTACGCAACAAGGTTGTACGCCTCGGTGACATTTTTCGTGAAGATAATCTCGCGCGCGGGATCTGGAGCATTGATGAGACGTCCAGCGAGAAGTCTTGCCTCCTCGTAACGCCGGGTTGCCTCTTCAGCGATCGCATAGACGCCGCGATGCACGTTCGCATGCGTTGTCTCGTAGTAGTCATCCATTGCCCGTAGAACTGCGCGTGGCCTTTGTGATGATGCAGCAGAATCAAGGAAGACGATCTTGCGCCCGGCCTGAATTCGATCAAGTAGGGGAAAGTCGCTCTTGATTGTTCCGACGTCAAAGGCAGGGCGGACTATTGCCGCCATGATTCATACCCCTTGCTTTCAAGCTGACTTGCAAGTTCATCGCCACCGCTTGCAACGATCTTGCCATCGATGAGGACATGCACGAAATCGGGAGTCAGTTCATCAAGGATTCGGCGATAGTGGGTCACGATCACGACACCGAGATCGGGACGCGACTTGCGGACCTCTTCGACTCCGCGCGCTACGGCGCGCAGGCCATCGATATCAAGTCCAGAGTCGGTCTCGTCGAGAATGGCAATCTCAGGATCGAGAAGCGCCATCTGCAAGATTTCATTTCGCTTTTTCTCGCCTCCAGAGAATCCGTCATTCAGGTGGCGCTCTCCAAAGGAGAGGTCCATCCCGAGTCGCTGGAGCCACTCGCGCATCTGGAAGCGCACCTCAAGGACCGACACCTCGGTCTGTCGGCGAGCGGCGACCGCTTGACGGAGAAACTGTGAGAGCGGAACTCCAGAGATCTCTTCGGGATATTGGAATGCGAGGAACATTCC
>DATLTI010000218.1:0-2231 GCA_035533675.1 Acidimicrobiales bacterium
TTGGAATACCCGATGGTCGACCAAGAACCACTCGAAAAGTGGACCGAGGGACGCGTCACACTGCTTGGAGACGCTGCTCACCCAATGGTGCCGCGCGGCTCGAACGGCGCTGGCCAGGCGATCGTGGACTGCCGGATGCTCGCAGAGACCCTTGCCAACAACGACGACTGGGTCGCAGCCCTCAACATCTACGAGGCGGATCGTCGGCCAAAGACGACTGCGGTCGTCTACAAGAACCGCGCCAATCCACCAGACGCGGTGCTTCGCGAGGTCTTCTTGCGAACCAATGACCGGCCCTTTGAACATCTCGAGGACGTCATCACCAAACAAGAGCTCGATGCGCTGACCAACAGCTACAAAGAGACAGCTGGCTATTCACGCCAGACCCTTATGTAAGCAAGATCAAGACGACGAACGTCAAAAGAGCGCCCGACCGGGATCTGGTCGGGCGCTCTTTTCGTTCCTGGTGTCGTTGCGCGATAGAGCCGCGCCCTTGCAATCTTCTAGGAGGGAAACCTGATGACGATCAGTGGCACCGGGCAGTGGTGCAACAAATACTCGGTCACCGATGAGACAAGGATTGACCCAATCGGTCCATGTACCGTTGATCCAAGGGCGACTGCAGTCGCATCGTGATCCTTCGCGACTTCGAGGATCTCACGACCAGGATCTCCCTCGCGCACCACAAAGGTCGCCGGGATTCCCGAACTCGCAAGACGTGCCGTTGCGTCGCGCTCCGCGTTGTGCTCGCGCTCTTCGATCGACTCTTCAACGAGCTCCCATGCATTCGCTGAATCAACGCCGACCGAATCGAACATGATCGGACGATGGCGGACAAAGACCACCGCCAGACGACCACCGGCAGCCTTGACACTCGGCATGATCGCGTCGATCGCTCCGAGTGACTCGACTGAATCATCAATTGCAACGACAACGTTCGCAAACAGGCTGCGACCGGTCCCCTCCGCTTGTGCCTCTGCCATTTCGGGCCCCTTTCACTGCGAGTCAATATCAAATTACTTAGCAAGACTAACTATATAACCGGTCCAAGGGCCGTCGCTCGGTAGGCACTTGCGCGTCGATTGCCTCTCTCAAGCTAGCAGCGCGCCTTGGCACGTCGATGGCTGACAGACGATCAACGCGTCATTTCATGAGATCAAGGTGGAGAAACCGTGCAATGTTTCCCGCGCACATGAGCTCCGCCTCATCATCGGGCACGTCCTTGAAATTCGCCCTGACGATGTCGCGCGAGTTGGGCCAGTCGGACTCTTGATGGGGAAAGTCCGAGCCCCAGATGAGCCGGTCGACGCGCATCTGATGACGTAACGCAATTCCTGTCAGGTCACGCTGGAATCCCCAGTAGCAGTGCCTGGTGATGTATTCAGAGACCCGGCCATTCTCGAGTGGCTGCCAACCAAGGAGATCCTCCGCCCAGAGGTGATGTCGATCAAAGCGCTGTTCGGCGACTTCAAGAAACAACGGAATCCAGCCGATCTGGGTCTCGGCAAAGAAGATCTCAAGGCTCGGGAACCGGTCGAACACGCCAGAGAGCACCAGCTGGACGGCGTTGATGCCAGCTCCTCGTGCCATCTTGGTCACCTGCTCGGCGAACTGTGCGGAACCATGAATTCTGCGCACGACGCCAGGCTTTGCGTTGGGATATTCGAGAATCGAACTCACTCCGGCGCGGTTGATCTCCCCGTGCACGGTGATCGGCATCGAAAGATCGAGCGACGCCTGCCAGAACCGATCGTCTTCGGGTTTGGGAATGCCCGATCCATTCGGGAACCGACTCAGCAACACCGCGCGAAGTCCCGCCTGCTTGCACCATTGCATCTCAGCAATCGCGTCATCGATTCCAGTCTGGGGAATCACTCCGACACCAAACAGCCGCGTCGGATCGACGGCGCAGTACTCCTCCGCGAGATAGCTGTTGTAGCCACGCACAACGGCCAGATAGGCATCGTCGTCGGAGATGCTTCTCCACAGTCCGGGACCAGACACCCCCGGGAAGATGACCTCGCTCGCGATCCCGTCTTTTTCTTGTTCCACAAGGCGCTGTTCAGGAGATCCGGTCCCTGCAGTTGCCTCATAGGTCTGGCCAAACGGAGTCCAGTTCGCGCGACCCTTGCCGCCATACAGGTCCTGGGGCACCTCGCGAAGGGGTACGCCCTCAATCAGCCAGGCATCTCCGCCGTCGGGAAGTCGCACAACGCGCGGCACGCGCGCCC
>DATLTI010000219.1:0-1941 GCA_035533675.1 Acidimicrobiales bacterium
CCGAACTTACGGCGCTGAAATAAAGAGAACCCCCAGTTGATCAGGGGATTCTTCGTAGGCCTCGCCGGTTGTTCTGTCTACATCGGCCCGAGTTTGGTCGGGATCGGGGCACCGATGAGATCGAAGGCCCTTCGTTGCAACGGTGTCGCAAGTGCCAGCTTGTCGATGCGCACCCCGCCGGGGAACACGACGGTGTTCCGGGTCAAGGTGGCGAGGTGATTGAGCAAGGTGGACATGTCCTGCACCGTCTCGCGGTCCGGGGTCAACTTAGAGGCGTCCTTTGACCGCGCGCGCTTCGAGCGTTTGGCCGGCGCAACAGGGTCCTCGCGTGCTTCGCGCTCTTCTTCGGTGAAGCACAGGGGTGCGAGAGCCTCGCGCAGGTGCCACATCAGATATGCAGCGAGCATGCAGATGAACACGTGGGCACGGACCCGGTCCTCGGTGAAGTGATAGATGGGGCGAAGGTCCAGGTCGACCGCCTTCATGTTGCGAAAATCGCGCTCGACAACCGAGAGCCCCTTGTAGGCCGTCACCGCGCCGGGGCCATCGAGGCGCTCTTTGGCGACGTTGGTGCGGATCACGTAGATCCCGTCCAGGGAGGCCTCGGCATCGATCTCGCCCTGTCGGGCGGAGAAGGTGAGGTTGTCGTCTTCGATCACGACCTCGAAGTGCTTGGCCATCTTGTAGCGGTTGACCACCTTGCCGACGCGGAGCGCGATCTTGTCCTTTCCTCTGAGCGGACGCCTGTCCCGTGAGACCGCTGCGGCAATCGTCAAAAGTTCGGCCTCAGTGGCAGCGAGTAGCTCCTTGCGCTTTCTTGCCCGCTCGATCGCGAGTGCAGGGTTGCGACACGCGACGAGGCGTTCACCTGGATAGTCGGGGTGGGTGATCACCGCCAGGTTCGTTTCGTCGAAAAGTGAGAGCTGGAGCGCTCCCTGTTCTGCAAGCGTGCGGATCGCTGGTGCGCGAAGACAGGTGATCCACGAGAAACCACCGAGGCCGCGCAGCGCCTCGATGCGCGCGGAGGTGATCATGCCGCGGTCGCCGACCATGACGACCTCGGAGAGGCCGAACTTGTTCCGCACCGCCTCGACCGCTGCGATGAAGGCGGTCGGATCGGCGGTGTTGCCGGGGAAGACCTCGACAGAGACGGGCCGTCCCTTGGAGTCGGTCATCAGGCCGTACTCGATCTGGGCCTTCCCGGACTTGTGGTCACGCGAGTAACCACGTGCAGCGAGCGGGCAGTGGCTCCCTTCCATCCAGGAGCTCGACAGGTCATAGAGCACCATCGAGCCCTCGGAGAGATGCCGCTTGGCGAGGGTTCTCTCGATGCTCTCCTGATGAACAAAGAGCCAGTCCATCGCGGCATAGACATCATCAGTCGAGGTGTTCTCGCCGGCGAGGTCCGCGCCGAGAGTGGTGTCGGCCCACCACCTTGTCGTGGCGAGCTTGGAGGACGGTTTGGCACACCGGGCGATGATGAGCGACAGCGCGAGGTCACGCTCGGGACAAGACGACCCGAGCAATCTTGCGAGCCCGAGCTTTTGTGCCATCGCCCACAACAAGGCGACATGCCCATGGGGAAGGGCACGCTCGATCTCGAAGCTGTCACCGGCGATGACATGGGACTTTCCCGCCAGGGACTCCCGGATGAGCTGGATCGTCTCGGAGGGAAGGTAGGAGAGGTTGGCGAGCGTCTCGTTCTTGACCTTGCCGTCCTCGCGATAGGAGCGGCGCAAGAGATAGGTCTCGTAGACCTTGTCTTTGTGCTGACGACGTGTCGTAGCGACGTGCATCGCACCAATCATCCGAGTCATGGACTAATTATCGCATACCATTCTCGTGATTGCACGCATACTCGTGTCTACATCATCGACCCCAAATGATGAGCAATCTCCTGCTCAGGGGATGAATCGGGGGGTAGAGGAGCCGTAAGTTCGG